>JANNXV010000100.1:0-4485 GCA_031409815.1 Bacteroidota bacterium | reverse complement strand
AGCAATAAACAAAGAAGAAGAAATATTGTTCGTGGTGCAGTGGCCACTTTTTTGGTGGTAGTTTCAATACTTAGCGGTTGGGCCCTGTTGCAAACTAAAGAAGCAAAAACGCAGACAGTGCTTGCAGATAAAAACAGAGTGGAAGCCGAGCAAAAAGCACAAGAAGCCATCAATCAAAAACAATTAGCTGAAAAAGCAAAAGAGATGGCATTGGAAGCAAGCAAGCAAGCCATGGATGCTAAGAGCTATGCCGAGCTGCAATCAAACATTGCGGGCGAACAAACTAAGTTGGCACAAGAGCAAAAAACAAAAGCGGAACAAGAAGCATTGCGTGCAACACAACAACAGCAAGAAGCCTTAAGACAAAAACAACTGGCAGAGCAAAAAAGCAAAGAAGCGTTGGATCAAAAACAAAAGGCCGAAACATCACAATCAGAAGCAACACGTTTACGCTTAATTTCAATCAGCCAGAACATTGCTTTTAAATCCATACAACAAAAAGAAGATCCGCAGTTAGCTGCATTGCTTGCTTATCAGTCGTATAAAATGGCGAGTGATAATGGAGGTAACTTAAATGACCCACAACTTTATAATGCTGTTTATTCGGCATCACAAAAAATTGATCCGACATTTAAACCTGTTGCAATTCGCGAAACCGAAAATATAGGAGCGTTGAGTTCAGCCGGAAGAAATATTACTGCCTTTTTAAATGAAGGGAATTTAAAAACATTCAACTCAAGCAATTTTGCTGTAGCCACTCAAAATCGATTGTCGGGATTACTTTCCGGTTTTAATACAGCATACTTAAGTGAGAATGGAAATTATGCTGCCATTGGAACAGATAATAATGCTTTGGTTATTTATGATTTAAAAAATCCTAATCAGCCACGTACATTAACCGGACATAACGGATTGATACGATCAGTTGCTTTTACTGATGACGCTTCAATTATTGCAACAGGAGGCCGCGATAGTTCCGTTCTCATCTGGAAAAATTATTCTCAATCTAAAAAATTAAGATTGAGTGCACGTGTAAAATCAATTGCATTCAACAACGACAATTCAAAAATATTTATAGGTAGTGAAGATGGAATTGTTTCGCAATACACGATTGGTGCTAATGATAAAGAATCATTCACAAGTCTCAATAATGCGCGTGTGCAATCGATACAATGTAGCGCCAGTGGAAAAATAATTGTGGTAGGATATTCTAATGGAGCAGTCCAGATTTTAAACAGTAAAGGAAGTATTACCCGCACATTAAATGAAACCGGTAGTGTTGATTTTATTTCATTGGATGAAAAAAATGATTTACTGGTAACAGCTACCGCCAATAAAATCATTCACATCTATCATCTTTCTGATCTGTCGCAAAAACCCATTGAAATAAATGCCAATAGCAGCATTAATGCTCTTACATTAAACAATGGTGAATTTATTTATGTTGCTTGCGCAGATAAAACCATCCGCTACTATCCAATTAAGACAGCATGGTTCGAAAAAATATTTACTACTAACACAAAACGCGACTTCACTAAAGAGGAATGGAATACCTACATCGGTTCCGATGTTCCGTTTAATAAACAATAAATAATCACAAAATACAATCAACCGGGCCAGGCTGAAAACCCTTTAACAGAGTAAGCACAAAATCAAAAACCAAGCACAAATGAAAAAATTATTACTCGGACTATTAGTTGCGATAAGCAGCAGTTCTTTAATCAACGCACAAAGCAATATTAACATTCATTCCATTACAACAAACAGGCAACCTTTTGGTGATGGCGGCTATACATTGGATGGGAATAAAATGCCCGATTCGAGAGCAAAGTTATTGAATGCAAGTTATTTTGGAAGTACAGGTATTTACAACAAAACCATTTCGATAGTGGATGACTATTTGAATTCAGGAAGTTTGGAAAATATAGCGGACAGCACAAACATTGATCTCTTCTTTTTCGGAACTTTTGATTCATTAAACTTCTCATTAAACGCATTTACCAGTGCGGAGTTAGATACATTGTATAACTGGTCGGTTCGTGGTGGAAAATTAATCATCGCAGGCAGTTCCAATTATCCTCAGGTTAATCCGACATATCTTCTTAATATTTTAAACTCCCGTTGGGGTTTTGAAATAAATCTTGTTAATCCAACTACCATTATTCCAACTGTTACGGGCGCTTCATCAACAATTTTCAATGGACCTTTCGGATCAATTGCTGCTGCAAATCAGGGAGCTGCTGCTCAAGGGTACTTCAGTACTAATCCAACAAATATTGTTTTGCTTGCGGATGATGGGGCAGGAAATCCTACTATGTATTTGGATTGTGCCACATTGGACCTCGTGATTGCCGATGGTGATGCTTATACTTCTCTTGGCGGTATTAGTGTCGGAAGCGGAATTATTAATCCGAACGATATGCTTTTGGCAAATACGATTGCTTATATGGATGAATTGGAAGGGCCACCTGTAATCACACAAAACGGCAATCAACTTTCTACAGGTACTTACAACAGTTATCAATGGTATGTAAATGGAAATATGATTCCAGGTGCAAATGCAAGCACTTACACAATGACACAGCCGGGTTCTTATAGCGTTCAAGTGCCTCTTGCGTGTGGCTGTAATAATGTGGCATCACAAAGTTTAACGTTTGTAGGCGTAGAAGAATATGCCGGACAGTCGCCCATATACATGTCACCAAATCCAGTGGGTAACCAAGGGATAAATTTTAGTGGTGTTACTAAACAATTAACGGTATCAGTATTCACCGTTGCAGGTAAATTAGTTGATGAATTTATAGTTACTCCGCAAAAACAACATTATAACACTGAGCAATTAGAAAAAGGAGTTTATTTTTTACAGATGTATGATATGAATGGCGGTTTTGTTTCGGCTAAAAAATTAATCAGGGAATAAGCATAACTATTTAGTAAGCGTTCACATTGAAAATATCGCTAGCCATTATCCTAAATAGACAACCACTTGAAATATTATCATCATGGGTAAAATTCAAAGATTTAATGGACCGGCAAATAGTAGTATTAATATAATGGAAAGAAAGAATTTACCGGTTATACATTCAAAACAACCAATCATACATTAAAGTAAAATCAGAAATTGCATTTGTATATTTTTGAGAAACAATTAAAACTAAAGAAACACTTCTTATGAAAAAACTAATATTCTCTATCTCATGCCTCCTGGCAAATACATTTATTGTAAATGCACAAGCACCTTCCATTCAATGGCAACGATCTTTAGGCGGCACCTTAGTCGAATCAGGTCTTTCAGCAGGCAGCCAACAAACTCCTGACGGAGGGTATATCGTTTGCGGGTCTTCAAACTCCAATGATGGTGATGTTACCGGGCATCATGGGACTGCTGCTGAGACTGATGTATGGGTTGTAAAAATGGATTCATCAGGAATTATAGACTGGCAACAATCTTATGGCGGAACCTTAGGTGATGGTGCAAGTTCCATAATCAGCACATCAGATGGAGGATATATTTTTTGCGGACAAACTTTTTCAAGTGATGGCGATGTAACAGGCAATCACAGCACCGGTGATGTGTGGGTAGTTAAATTAGATGCCAGCGGAGTTATTCAATGGCAAAACTGTTATGGAGGACCCGGAGAAGACGTTGCCTATTCGGTAGCCGAAACCAGTAGCGGAGATTTAGTACTGGTCGGAACAACTAATGCAAACGGTGGTGATGTATCAGGACACCATGGACTTATGGATATATGGTTATTTAGAATTAATAGTACCGGAACATTGATATGGCAGAAATGTCTGGGAGGTTCAGGTGATGATTTTAACAATAGTAACAATATAATATTGAGAGCAAATGGCGATATAGTTCTTTGCGGGAGTACCCACTCTAATAATGGAGATGTTACCATGAATCATGGTGGGGGCGATTTATGGCTCGTTAAGACAGACAGTCTGGGAACTATTCAATGGAATAAATCATTTGGCGGAACGGGCAAGGATGATGCCTACTGTATATCTACAACCCTTGATGGAGGCTACATTTTAAGTGGAGCCACTAAGAGCTCGGTATCGGGAGATGTAACATTCAGATACAATTTTTCAGGGCAACAGCCCGATTTGTGGATGGTAAAAACTGACTCTATGGGAAATAAGAGTTGGGTAAAAACACTTGGCGGATCTGACCATGATAATGCATTCGCTGTTACCGCAACAAGCGATGGCGGCTATCTTCACTTTGGAATGACAGCATCCAATGATTTTGATGTGAGCGGTAATCATGGCTTTAATGATTATTGGTTAGTAAAAACTGATGGAACAGGCACCCTTCAATGGCAAAAGTCATTAGGCGGCAGCGACTGGGAGTTAGGCTATGATATGTTTGTGACCAATGATGGCGGCATTTTGCTTTTTGGTTCTTCAAGCTCCAATAACGGAGATGTAAGCGGTCATCATGGAGTTACGGGTTTTTTTCAACTCGATTTTTGG
>JANNXV010000099.1:0-5152 GCA_031409815.1 Bacteroidota bacterium | reverse complement strand
ATGTAGCAGAATTTATTGGAACCTTTTGGTTAGTATTAGGTGGATGCGGGAGTGCAGTTTTGGCTGCAGGTTTCCCGAATGTTGGAATTGGATTATTGGGCGTATCGTTAGCGTTTGGATTAACAGTATTGACCATCGCCTATTCATTCGGGCATATTTCAGGTGCGCATTTAAATCCTGCAGTTACCTTTGGTTTATGGGCTGGCGGAAGAATCAGTGCCAGCGAAATTTTACCTTATGTTGTTTCGCAAATTGCAGGAGCTATTGCAGCAGCCGGTGTGTTGTACATTATTGTTACTGGAAATGGAAGCGCAATTGGTGACTTTGCTGCAAATGGATACGGAGACCACTCGCCTGGCAAGTACAGCATGTTGGCAGCCTTAGTTACCGAGTTTGTAATGACCTTTATGTTTTTGCTAGTTATATTAGGCGCAACACATGAAAAAGCGCCTGCTGGTTTTGCCGGTATTGCAATAGGCCTTGCATTAACATTAATCCATTTAATTAGTATACCTGTTACCAATACATCTGTTAATCCTGCGCGCAGTATTAGTCAGGCATTGTTTGTTGGCGACTGGGCTTTGTCTCAACTTTGGTTGTTTATTGTTGTACCTATTGCAGGTGCAATTGTAGCAGGTGCGGTTCACAAAAGCTTGCATTCAAAATAGAATTATTTATTATACAGTATTTAGGATTAGTTAAGAAATAGCTTGTCATGAATAAATCAATATATATAAGGGGTTAACAATTTTATTAACTTGTTTATGTTCCCAATCAACAATAAAATGGTTTCCGTTGAAAAGAACACATGATAAGACTGAAATTAATCGATTTTCGGATTAGCTGAGTTGTTAAATATGAACCTGATTTAATTGAATTGTTGCTTAAAAAAAAACGAAAGCGAACTTATTTCTGTTCTTTAAATATCAATTCAAGTTCTGGTAACTGTTTCTTATATTCTTCAACATTCCATTTAATATTATATGATTTTAAATAATGGGCAATAGGGTCTAAATCCATTTTCTTGCGTCTTCTATCTACATTGTCAGGATCTTCGAGCGGTGCGACATAATTAATTTTGGTCTCCTTGTTAAAAGCAACCTGACTTCCATAGATTTGTTTACTCCCTTCTTGCAGGGCCACGCGATCTTCGAGTAAAGCCAGCCAGTTTGCACGAGATTTACCTTCCTTCACAGCATTGCGCACCATTGGCAAATACTTTTGTTGCGTTTTTAAGTCGGAGTGTTGGATCACTAAAAACAGGGTGTTGTTGCCTATTTTACCAACTTCATCTTTGCCAAGCCAGCCATATTTATCTAAGATGTAACTTACCCTAACGGTATGTATACTGTCTTTTTTTCTCATAATTTTAGTAAGGCTGTCAACCATTGCATTCTCACTACCATATTTTTGCCATGCATTTTTAGTTTCAATTCTCATATCCTGATCCTCAAACCAAATAGTTGACAATTCCTTTTTCAATGGTTTGTTGTATTTGCAACAAGTAAATGCAATTGTTAATGCAACCAAAGTTATGAATGGGATTGCTTTTTTTAGGTGATTTAGGTTGTCCATCATCAAAGTGATACGATTAATTTTTTTTCTTAATTTACTTCATTGATAATGATAAAGGAAAGATGACAATCATAAATGATATGCTATTGTTTGTACAAAGCAAGCGTGTTTGAGTTACCACTTTCATCAGTCATGGTGCCATATAAAATATTTCCATCGGTATTTAAAGTTGCTTCAAAACGGAAATTATAACTTACTGGCATGTAAAAGAATTTACTCACATGGTATTTACCACTAACCTGACCGGCTGAAGTTTGATAGCTGCCCACAGCATCGTAAGAATCGGCATAAGTGCCAATGCCTTTAACAGTTAACCTATTATTTGAAAAGTTCCAGCCGTATGAGCCATCCGGGGTAGTCCAATTGCCACTTATCAAAGCTTGAGAAACTGAATTTAGCTGATTGCCCGCAAAGGATTTGTCACTTTGAGTATCTGTATATCCATCACCACTCACATTTGCCCGCTGATTAACAAGGTCAATATACTTGGTGTGTAAATTATCGTACTTAGAAACGTAATCACTCAATAATTTGTTGGTTTTTTCTAACGCTTCAACATGTTGTTTTTCTTTGTCGAAGCCGCCCTTCTGATACTCATCTTTTTTAATGGCAGAAGTAACTAGATAGGTAACTAATACGCTTATTGCTGTGGTTAGTGCGCCTTTAACAAGGTCGCTGATCATGCCGGGTTTTTGGTCTGCCATGTAAAAAATGTTTTAAAGTGGGTTTTCAAATATAAAAAAACAATAGATGTTAAATTAAACAGCAGTAATTATTTTTCACCAGCAAAGTTTAGCATATTTGTATTTCAATATTTGGTTAAATCAAAATGGTGTTATTCTCTAATTCTAACATCTACTTTTAAAGTAAAAATGGATCGTAAAAATTTCCTGAAATCTTTAGCCTTATTACCGTTAACTGCATCTGCTATGAAATTGAATGAACTTGATAAATTAACATCTTCTTTTAAAAATTCAGAAAAAATGCCCGTGCTATTTATGGGGCATGGGAGCCCGATGAATGCCATTGAAGAAAATGAATTTGTAACAGGGTGGAGAAACATCAGTAAAACATTGCCAAAGCCCAATGCTATTTTATGTGTATCGGCTCACTGGGAAACACGCGGAACATTTGTAACTGCCATGCAAAATCCAACTACCATTCACGACTTTGGCGGATTTCTACAAGCATTGTTTGATGTGCAATATCCGGCATCGGGAAGTCCTGCACTTGCGAATGAAACAAAAAATATCATCAAAAAAACAGTAGTTGGATTGGATGAAAAATGGGGACTTGATCATGGTGCGTGGAGTGTTATCAGTCGCATGTATCCCAATGCTGATATTCCGGTGATTCAACTGAGCCTTGATTATTATCAGAACGCTCAATATCATTTTGACCTCGCAAAAGAACTTGTATCACTGCGTACCAAAGGAGTGTTGATAATTGGAAGTGGAAACATGGTGCACAATCTTGGCATGGCAGCATGGGATAAATTAAATGCACCTGAGTATGGATTTGACTGGGCGTTGGAAGCACGTGAGAAAATGAAAAAATATATTTTGGATGGTGACTTTCAGCAATTGATTAATTACAAAAATCAAGGCAAAGCATTTGATTTAGCAATACCATCTCCCGAACATTACTTGCCATTACTTTATACGCTTGCGCTGAAAGAAGAGCATGAAAAAATATCTTTGTTTAATGATAAAGCCATTGCAGGTTCATTAACCATGACCTCATTGAAAATAGATAAAGCATAGACTAATGATAAAAGCAGGTACAACTTTCATTTTGTTTTTTGTAATGATGATTTCAAATGTACAATGTCAACCTACTATAAAAACAAAAACTGTGCTCAACTATTTGGTTAAACAACCTGCAATAAAATCTGAGAAACCTCCTGTAGTTTTTCTATTACATGGCATTGGTAGTAATGAAAAAGATTTATTTGCACTTGCAGATTATTTGCCACAAAATTTTTTAGTGATTTCAATACAAGCTCCATATGCGCTAGGTGGAGATGGTTATGCATGGTATCATGCAGATTTTTCTACCTCAAAGCCTGTTTACAATAAAGAAGAAGCAGAACAAAGTCGCAACACGATTATTCAATTTATCAGAGAAGTAAAGAATCAACACCCGTTTGATGAAAAACAAATTTATTTGCTTGGTTTCAGCCAGGGAGCCATTATGAGTTACAGTGTGGGTTTAACTCGACCTGATTTAATAAAAGGAATGGCTATTATGAGCGGGCGGCTTTTAGAAGATGTTAAACCAATGATCAAAGCGAATGATCAATTAAAGCAACTGAGTATTTTTATTTCGCATGGCACCAACGATCCTGTTCTGAATATTCAGAATGCACGCGATGCTGTGGCCTATTTAAAAACACTCAACCTTAATCCAACTTACAAGGAGTACACAGAAGGCCATTCTATCAATAACCAAATGTTAAGTGATGTAAAAAATTGGTTGAGTAAAAAATAATCTTGATTTTTTATGTTGATCGAGAAACCCATTACTCGCGCGCGCTTGTAGCGCGTGTGTAATTATAAAGCGAACGCGCTACAAGCGCGCACGAGCGTAGGGGGATATAAATCTTTTCATAAATATTCCGACAAACAAATTCAATCTCTAAAAGAATTGTTGTTGTTTATTGGTGAACGCGATTGCATAGATGTAAAAAGAGGGTTGCCTGATTTGATAAGACAAAAGGGTGCAGATGCCTTTGATGTGTATGATGTGGGTATGTGTGAAAGGCAGAGAGGTATTTGGAGTCATACCAATGTGCGCAAGGCAGGTGACAAACAAGATATGTTTCCACAACAAGAGTTGATTGATATGTTGCTTTCACTATAATTTTTCTTTGGCTTCAAGCATCGTTGTTTTTTCTCTGGCGCAAGTCTCTCTCTGGCGCAAGTCTGAAGTTTGACATTGTGTGAGGGGACTTGTGCCCTTTCACTGGCGCAAGTCTGACGTATGGCATTGTGTGAAGGGACTTGTGCCTTTGCAATCAATAAAAAAGTGAATGTAAGCAGTCTCTCTGGCGCAAGTCTGAAGTTTGGCATTGTGTGAGGGGACTTGTGCCTTTGCAATCAATAAATATTGTAGGTTAGCAGTGTGAGCAGCAAGTATAAATTTAAAAACCCCGATGGAATCTATTTTGTTTCGTTTGCAACTGTTGGCTGGATAGATGTATTTACCAGGAATAGCTACAAAGAAATAATATTAGACAGCATTCGCCATTGTCAGAAAGAAAAAGGCTTAGTGCTTCATGCGTGGGTGATCATGACAAATCATCTCCATTTAATAATTTCTAAAAGCAGTACATGGTTGTTAGAAGACATTATGCGCGACATGAAAAAATTCACTTCCTTTAAACTAATTGGTGCCATTATGGAAAACATTCAGGAAAGCAGAAAAGAATGGATGCTAAGATTATTTGAAGAACATGGCAGAGCAAATTCAAACAACACACAATATCAGTTCTGGCAACAGGATAACCATCCGATAGAACTAACAAGCAATGAAATGATGGATCAGCGTTTGGATTATATTCACAACAATCCGGTAG
>JANNXV010000098.1:0-2028 GCA_031409815.1 Bacteroidota bacterium | reverse complement strand
TGCAATAGGTGCATTTTTCCAGCAATCATCATCGAGTTTACCATCGAGCTTAGGTGCAACGGCTACCCTAGTAGCCTGATAGGTTACTTTGCCATCGGCAACAGCTAAAAAGCTAACTGACGAAAGCAGCAATAATATAATTGTCCTAAACTTACCTATCAACGTATTTCGGTTTGATTATTTTATAAACGAATACAACCATACATAAATTACAAAAATTTAGCCAATTAGTATATACAAATAAACACCGGTGAATAGTAAGTATCATTCACCGGTGCTATTTTAAAACTACCAAATTTTTGCTCTTACTTTTTCTTCGCGATACATTTTATCACCAGGCTTCACATCAAAAGCTTTATAAAACTCGGGCATGTTTGATGGTGAATTAATGGCTCTGAAAGGTCCGGGCGAATGAGGATCGGTTTTTACCATTTTGCGCAAGTACTCATCTTTGAAATTACTTTTCCAAACCTGTGCAAAAGCTAAAAAGAATCTTTGCTCCGGTGTGAAACCCTTTATTTCTTCTTTCTGCTTTCCTTTTAACGAAAGCATGTATGCCTGGTAAGATACATTTAAGCCTCCCAGATCAGCAATGTTTTCGCCAATGGTTAACTCACCATTAACAGTAACACCCGGCAGCACTTCGTATTGATTAAACTGATCGATAAGCACCTTTGCACGTTCGGTAAAGCGCGCACGATCATCATCGGTCCACCAATTAGATAAATTACCTGTTCCATCATACTTCGACCCCTGATCATCAAAACCATGTGATATTTCGTGACCAATAACTGCACCTATAGCACCATAATTTACAGCATCATCTGCATTGGCATAAAAGAAAGGTGGTTGCATTATAGCAGCCGGAAAAACAATTTCATTCAGTGTCGGGTCGTAATACGCATTGATGGTGTGAGGCAACATTTGCCACTCGGTGCGATCAACCGGTTTGCCCAACTTGCTAACCATAAAATTAAACTCCCACTTTGAACAACGCATAATGTTGGTTGCATAGGCATCGCGGTTAATTTCAAGTTTGCTATAATCTTTCCATTTATTGGTGTAGCCAAGTTTGGTGGTAAACATTCTTAATTTATCTAAAGCTTTATATTTGGTTTCTTCGCTCATCCAATCTAATTGCTTGATGCGGCTTTTATATACTTCTAAAATATAGTCAACCATTTCTTGCACTCGCTTTTTTGAATCAGCACTAAAATATTTCTCCACATAAATCTCGCCCATCATTTCTCCAATATTATCATCAATCGAACCCAACACAATTTTCCAACGCGGTTTCATTTCAGCCACTCCGCTTAATACAGTACCATTAAAGTTAAAATCTTCTCTTTCTAAATCGCTGCTTAAATAATTGCTGGTGTTGTCGATCAAATGCCAGGTTAAATAGGTTTTCCAATCTTCAAAACTGTATTTATTGTAAAATCCATTTAATGCTTTAAAGAACTCCGGTTGACGCACCACTATTTCTTTAACACCCGCAGCACCCACTTTATTGAGATAGTTATCCCAGTTAACATCAGGCGAAAGCGCCTTTAATTCTTCTACCTTTAATTTATTATAGTTTTTTTCCTGATCACGTAAATCAACTCTACTCTTGCACACTTTAGCAAACTCGGTTTCCATAGCAAGTATAGTTTCAGCACGAGCATCGCCATTAGCAATAGTTGCCAGTGTCAACATTTTTGCAACATGCTTTTTATAAGCTGTACGAATGTCCTTTGAGCGGTCATCGTCATTCAAATAATAATCTCTATCCGGTAAATGAAATCCTCCCTGCCCTACATAACAAATGTTTTGATCGCTCTTGCGTATGTCGCGTGTAACATAAAACCCAAACATGGTTGATATGCCATTTGTATGCAAATCGGCCACCGCATTCATTAATTGATCCTTTGTGCTGATGGCTTGTATCATTGCCATTTTATCCTTGATAGGATTGATGCCTTGCTTATCAATAAAATTGGTATCCATAGCACTCAGGTAAAAGTCGCGCAGCTTTTGATGTGTGCT
>JANNXV010000097.1:0-7099 GCA_031409815.1 Bacteroidota bacterium | reverse complement strand
GTTCTCAGGCAAAGCCTTAAAAAAATCAAGCGCTTTATTGAGTTTCTTCTTTACCATGTCAACTGACAATTTCTTTTCCAGTTTTATCATTACAATTCGGATGAATTGATTTTTGACTTTACCCACAGGAGGATGAGTAGGCCCTAAAACACGATTACCAAAAACTTCTTTCAACTCCTTGGTAAATGAATCCGCCATTCTATCAAGATCATATTCGTTGCGATGTTTTAGTCGTAATTCGATGATTCGATAATAGGGCGGATAATTGTATTGATGGCGTTCGATTAATTCTTCGTTATAAAAATTCTTGTAATGATGATCGAGCACATGAGCCAGCACCCTGTTTTTAGGATTATAAGTTTGTATGAGTACATGACCGGAATCATTTTTTCTGCCTGCCCTTCCACTTACTTGCACCATCATTTGAAAGCTACGTTCATAAGCACGGAAGTCAGGATAGTTTAATAAGCTGTCAGCATTTAAAATTCCAACCAAACCTACATTATCAAAATCCAATCCTTTGGTCACCATTTGAGTACCTACCAAGATATCTATTTCCCCTTGTTGAAAATCAGTGATCAAGTTTCGGTAGGCATGCTTACTTCGCGTACTATCGTGATCCATTCGCGCTATTTTTTTATCCGGAAAAAACACTTGCAACTCCTCCTCTACTTTCTCAGTCCCAAAACCCTTCATACGCAAATCAGTATCACCACAAGCAGCGCATTTTGAAGGAGGATTAATGGAGTACCCACAATAGTGGCAGCGCAACACCTGCTCGCGCTTATGATAAGTTAAACTCACATCGCAATTCACGCAATGTGGAACCCATGAACAATTTTTACATTCAAACACCGGTACAAAACCTCTACGATTTTGAAATAAAATAACCTGCTCCTTTTGCTCAAGTGTTTGCTTAATTGTATTTAACAAAACATCCGAAAAATGAGAGTGCATCAACTTGCGCTTCATTGCTTCGCGGATGTCAATTAATTTGATAGGCGGCATTGGCAAATCAGCATGACGCTTTAACAGGCTAATTAGTTTGTATTTATCAGCAATAGCATTGTAATAACTTTCTAAACTGGGAGTGGCTGATGCTAGCAAAACATTTGCCTGATTTTGCGTTGCGAGTACTATTGCAGTATCACGTGCATGATAGCGTGGAGCAGGATCAATTTGTTTGTACGAAGTATCATGCTCCTCATCAACAATTACTAAACCCAGATTGCTGAACGGAAGAAACAAAGCAGAACGTGCACCAACAATTAACTGGAAGGAATTTTTATCAAATTCTTTTTGTTGTTGAAATTCCAAAACTTTATTCCATACCTCTACCCTTTCCTGCTCATTGAAACGCGAATGATACACCAATAATTTATTACCAAAATGTTTTTGTAAACGAATAATAATTTGTGTGGTCAATGCAATTTCAGGAAGCAAATACAAAACTTGTTTATTCATTTTTACTTGCTCTTCAATCAGGTGAATAAATATTTCGGTTTTGCCTGATGAAGTAACTCCGTGCAATAAACAGACTTTATGCTCTTCAAAAGAAGTTTTAATTTCCGTGAGAGCAGTTTGCTGTAAAGCATTTAACTGAACAGGTTGTAATAAATGTAATTCATCAATGGCTTCAATGCGATCAATGTTCTTATCAAACAACTCAAAAACATTTTTCTTTACCAATTGTTGAATCACCGAATGTGCTGCTCCGGACTTTTTCATCAAGTAACTTCTCGAAAATGAAGTTTGATCATGTTCCTGTGATAGTTGCAAAAAACGCATCAGTAAATCCAATTGTTTCACTGCGCGCTTTTCTAATTGCGACATTAATTCCTGCAACGCCTCCTCATTATTTGCTACATCACTTAACCTCACATAAGTAATGATTCGCGGTTTGTATTTCTCAATTAATTCTTCTTCAATCTCAATAATATTTTTTGCCAGCATTGTTTTTACAATGGGCATCACCTGCTTTAACGAAATTATTTTTGCCAATTCATTAATACGCAATTTCTTTTTCGATTTTAATGCAAAAGCAATCAGGTATTCACGTTCACTTAGTAATGATTCCTCTTCCTCCTTAAAATCAGGATGCAGGATAATGGTGGTTTCGCTTTGTAGTTTGAAAGCAGAAGGCAAGGCAGCAGCCATTACTTCGCCCAATGTGCACAAATAATAATCAGCCATCCATTGCCAGAGCTTTAATTGCTGTGCATTCACAATGGGTGCTTCATCCACCACCGACAGCACAGGTTTTATTTCATAACCTTCAGGCGCATTATGATGAATGGAATAAACCAATGCAGTGTAAACTTTTTGTTTCCCAAACTGCACCACCACACGCATACCGGGAGCCATACTTTCCATCAAAGCAGCATCAATGCTGTAAGTATAAAACTCAGGAAGAGCAAGAGGAAGAATTACGTTAACGAATGTTTGCAAAGGGAGAAATGAAGTCGCGAAGTTAATTAAGTTGGTCGGGTTAACTCAAAATGATCCTAAATGACTAATTCTATTCGCTTTTCACAATCCTGAAAATCTTCCGTTCACTGCCGGTTAAAATTTCTGTAATATAAATTCCATTGTTTAATTGTGCTCCAAAATCAAATGATTGTTGTGTATCAATATTGATGTAGGTTTCTACCACTTTTCCGATGATATCTCTTACCGTTAATGAAAAAATTTCATCATCACTTGAATTAAATTTAACAGTAAACATAGTTGCACTTGGATTGGGATAGATCACTACTGCCAACTGCCCGCTGCCTTCTGCTGCTGCTTCAAAACCTTCACGACAATTAATTAATACCGCTAAATTTTTATAGCTGCCTGCTCCACATCCATTACCTGCCCTTACTTTGACAGTTCCACTTGCTGTTCCATAATTCATTACAATAGAATTCGTACCCTGTCCTGAAGTTATCATTGATCCTGAAGGAACTCCCCAGGTATATGAAGTTGCAGTAGCAATTGCAGCAGTACTGTAAGCAACATTCTGTTGGTTTGCACATGCTGTTATTGGTCCTGTTATTGAAACTGCAGTTGAAGGTATTGCCCGCACTGTTAAATTACGTGCAGTACCTGCTCCACACGTGTTCACTGCTTTTACTGAAACAGTTCCCGTAAAATTGGTGGAAGGGAAATTAACAGTGATGGAATTTGTTCCTTGTCCGCTTACAATAGTTGCAACAGCAGGCACTGTCCATTGATAGGTCATGCCTGCAACTTGAGTAACAGTATAAACTTTATTGGTTGCACCACACAATCCATAAGTTGTTCCTGAAATTGCAGAAGGTGTTGAAGGGATATTTCGATTCACTGCTAAAGTTTTAGGAGTACTCAAGCCACAACCCTGAACTTTTGATACTGATATTGTTCCATTGCTTGTAAAACCACTGTTGTAAGTTACATTGATTGTTCTTGTTCCCTGCCCGCTGTTTATCACGGCACCTGTTGGAACAGTCCAATTAAATGTTGCACCTGCAACCAATGGTGTTGAATAAGTGCGTGTATCACCCGGACAAACTTTTGCAGAACCTCCAGTTACGCTAATCGATACAGGAGGAGTTGGTGGTGAATTAACAGTAACAACAATTGCGTTAGAAGTTAACGTACCGCAACTGTTAGTCACTTTACAGGTGTAGTTTCCGGCTGTACTTGCAGCATAAGACATGGCAGTTGCACCAGGAATATTTGCATTGTTTAACTGCCATTGATAGCTAAGACCTGCTCCTGAATTTGCATTCAATGTAACTGTATTTCCGGTGCATAAAGCGGTAGAACCTGATGCTGAAATAGTAGTAGCAATATCATAATAAAACACCGAAAGTTTTGGCCATTTTGTAGAATCAGGATAATCACTCGAAGCAAATAGAAGCGCAGTATAATAAGTTTCATTTTTCAATCTCAATCTAAATCCGTAATTAGATGCCGGATTTGCTATCATGTCCTGAACGAGATAGGTAACATCAACTAAATAATCCTGATGGGCATTTGTATCCTGCGGAAGAGTTAGCTGATTAACAATAGAAACTGTTGGTTGACTTCCCACACTCTCACTCCATGGCGAAGTTATTTTCTGCAACCAGCTCGCATTCGAAAGCCCTGCGTAACCATGATAGTGCGCACCCGCAGGATTAGTGATGCCACCGCTTAATGTTGCAGTCGGGCTATTATACAAAGTAAGTATTGCATGATGCACAACAGTATTCACAGGTAGTGCGCTCAAGTCAAAACGGATAAATCCGCGTTGAGCATTACCTGAATATTGTGTCCACGCGTCTATTTTAAGATCAGGATCACCACCAAAATTTGCGCTGCCTGAATTAGCATCCATTCCGTTTGTTCCATTGGGCTGAAGAACATAATTTGATAAGTTTCCATTTGCAGTTACCGTAATAACATTCGAATAAGAACTACAACCATTTGAAATCAACACATCATAATTTCCTGAAGCAATTGCATTGTATGATGATGAAGTTGCACCAATGATGATTGCACCGTTTACTCTCCATTGATAAGTATAGCCGGCTCCGGTGGGTTGTGCGTTCAAGGTAACACTGCCTCCAAAACAAAAAGTAGTGGAGCCGTTTGCAGTAATGGTCGCGGAAGGCAACGGACACGCAGGACAACCGGTTCCCCATGCAGGGTCCGTGCTTTCAGTTACGGTAGTAGTTCCTCTGGTTCCGTTGTTTGCAGTTGTCGAATAATCGGTCACGGTTTGTCCTGTTCCATCGTTCAATCGCCAGTAACCAACAAGCTTTGGGTTGGATGCACCATCCACCACATTTTTCATATCGCTCAAGTGATAAGCATCACTCCAAAACCTGACTTCTTTAATAATACCCTTGAAATAATTAGTGAATGTTCCTCCATTATTTTCTGCGCCAATTAAAAGCGGTATCGTAGAATTAATATAAGCTCCTGTTGGACTTCTGTAGATCTGCACACCATCAACGTAATAAAACCAATTAGAGTTTACAGCATCATGCGTCACCGCGATGTGATGACATTGTCCGTCTCTGAGATCAGGTCCTAACGATCCGCCTAATCTGCCGTTTATTATAATCACCCTGATTCCACCCGGTGTGCTGGTGCTGTAATTGCTTAAAATAGTTTCCACTGAAGGAGCATTCTGTGGAGCATCGTCACGAATCCATGCTTCAACTGTGCAGGCAGCACCAACATTGTAAATCGTATTAACTGGGATGGTAACCCTGTCATCCAGACCATCAAAATAAAGACAACTGGTGCAAGTGGAATCAACCGCTACAGAAATACTATTTGAAACACTGCTTCCAAAACAGTTGGTGACCCGGCAGGTATAAATGCCGGTAGCTGTTGCCGTGAATGAAGACAACGTAGCTCCCGAAATATTCGAACTGTTTTTTCTCCATTGATAAGTAGTGCCTATAGCAGTGTTCACATTAAGCGTGGAAGAAACAGGATTCCCCAAACAAAATTTTGTGATGCTATTCGTAGAAATGATGGCTGATGGCAATTGATTCAAAGCAATTGTAATCGAATTGGATGTATCGCTTCCGCACGAGTTGGTTTCGATGCATTTATAACTGCCACTCAGTTTCGCATAGTATGTGAAAGCAACAGCACCCGCAATAGTGACCCCATTTTTGAGCCACTGATAAGTAATTCCACCACCCGTGTTTGCATTAAGTGTTGCAGAATCTCCAGTGCAAATTACCGTTGCGCTACTCACCGAAATAGTTGCTATCGGAAGCGGAATAACACTTACATAAATTGATAATGGATCAATAGAAAAACATGAATAGCTGCTGATCTGACACCAATAACTACCATTTTGGGTAGCCACATAATTAGTGCTTGCAGCACCATTGATAACATTTCCGTCTTGATACCATTGATAATCGTAATCAAACTGATCATAATAAGAAGTTAAAGTAACACTCCCCCCGGCACAAAACTGCGTTGCTCCATTTGCACTAAGGTTTGCTATACAATTTTGCGCATCAGCACTTGCCAAAGCAAAGCACAATGCAATGCTCAATATAATGTTTCGTGTAAAGTTTTTCATAAACAGAGGGTTTGTTATTAATGGTCTTATTTATTTTTTAATTACTCTTTATCAAACTTATAATTTTTCTATCATCGCCTTGCTTAACCTCTGCAAAGTACATCCCGCTTAAAAGCTCCATACCAAAATCAAAACGCTCATTAGTTGGAATAGTTGAATGCTGATAAACAACCCTCCCAATCACATCACGAACAATCAGCGAATAATTGCTTTGGTTTGAATTGGAAATATTGATCGTAAAAACGTTTTGACTTGGATTGGGATAAATATTTATTTCTTTCAGAGAAGGATAATTATCCGTCTCTAAAGAATTCCCTTCCTTACAATTAAATACAATTGATAAATTTCTATAGCCCCCTGCCCCACATCCATTCCCTGCCCTAACTTTGACAGTTCCACTTTCAGTTCCGTACTTCATCACAATAGCAGTGGTTCCTTGACCTGAAGTAATCAATGCACCCTTAGGCACTCCCCAAGTATATGAAGTGGCTGATGCAACTGCCGCTGTGCTATAAGCAACATTTTGCTGATTGGCACATGCAGTTATTGGTCCTGTAATGGAAAGCGGAGTTGACGGTATTGCTCTCACAGTTAAATTACGTGCAGCGCCTGCACCACAAGCGTTCACTGCTTGTAATGAAACAACTCCTGTAAAATTGGCGAAAGGAAAATTAACATTAATTGAATTGGTTCCTTGCCCGTTTATAATACTTGCAACAGCAGGCACTGTCCATTGATAAGTCATACCCGCAACTTGTGTTATGGAATAAACTTTATTGATTGCTCCACACAATCCATAAGTTGTTCCTGAAATTGCAGAAGGTGTTGAAGGCACATTTCTATTCACTGCTAATGTTTTTGGAGAACTCACTCCACAACCCTGAACTTTTGAAACAGATAGTGTTCCATTGCTGGTAAAACCACTATTATAAGTTACATTAATTGTTCTTGTTCCTTGACCACTGTTTATTACTGCACCAGCTGACACTGTCCAGTTATAAGTTACACCTGCAACTAATGGGGTTATGTACGTGCGTGTAT
>JANNXV010000096.1:0-4724 GCA_031409815.1 Bacteroidota bacterium | reverse complement strand
CAATTTCTTTAAAAACCGGGCATGCAACTGATGCCCCATAATAAACATCATTACCCGGTGCATATACCACTACTATGCAACTGTATCGTGGTTTATCAGCAGGAAAATAGCCACAGAACGAAGCCTGATATTTTATTTTACCTGATTTGTAACCGCCAGCTCCTTGTGCTATTTGAGCAGTTCCGGTTTTTCCGGCAATGGTATATTGAGCATGTTTGATATGACTTGCTGTACCTGTATTTACCACTTCTTCTAAAAGCAACCTTGCTTTAGCCAGTGTGGGTTGTGAGCAAATTGAATCAGCCAATACTTTAGCTGAATATGATTTCACTAGCTCGCCTTTGTTTCTTACTTCCTTCACAAAAAGTGGTTGTACCATCTTTCCATTGTTGGCTACAGCATTATAAAAAGTTAGCAGTTGCAATGGCGTAAGCAACGATTCATATCCAATTGATATGTAAGGTAAAGAAATTCTACTCCAAGCTTTATTATCGGTATTCTTAAGTCGTGCAAAGCCTTCGCCCATAATTTGCACATTTAGCGGAACAGCAACACGCATTTTGTTTAACCGATCAATAAATGATTGAGGGTTACGCGCATAATATTTTGTGATCAATTTAGATATACCAACATTGCTTGACGATGCAAATGCCTTTTTAACACTCATGCGTCCTCCACCTTCGTGTGAATCTCTCATGATGAGGCCATGTGTATAGGAAATTCGTCCACCTTGAACATCCACCGTATCATCCAGGTCAACATAACCATCTTCCATGGCAGCCATCAATGATGCTAGTTTAAAGGTGGAACCAGGTTCGGTACTTTGACCTATTGCGTAGTTAAAATCTTCATAATAATTTCCGGCATTGTTACGCTTCAAATTAGCGATCGCCTTAATTTCTCCGGTAGCCACTTCCATCAAAACAGCGCAGCCCATATCGGCATTATGCTCCATCAGTTGGTTCTGCAATGCATTTTCCGCAACGTCCTGTAAGTTTAAATCAATAGTGGTAATTACATCACTACCATCCATTGGCTCCACTTCATTTTCATCATTTACCGGCTTCCAAACATTACCTGAAATACGCTGCATCAAGCGTTTGCCCGCAACTCCTTTCAGGTATTTATCAAATGATCCTTCTATTCCAACCGGAGTTACTTTTTTATCTTCTGCTTTAAACCCAACAGTTCGCGCAGCAAGTGTTTTAAATGGTCGCTCTCTTTTGCTGAGTTGATCAACAATTAATCCGCCCCTATTTCTGCCTAATCTGAACAATGGAAAAGTGTTCAGTGCTTTTTGTTCGCGGTAACTAATATTACGCTTTAGTAAAAAATAACGATCGCCATCTTTGCGTGCTTCCTTTAAAATTCGTTTGTAATCAGCTTTTGATTTATCATTAAAAAGATTTGAAAGGCATATTGCCAACGAGTCAACCTGTTCATTAAATAATTCTTTATTGATGCCCGGTGCATTTAAATCAAGGTGCACGTCATAACGAGGAAGTGATGTAGCCAGCAGACTTCCATCACATGCATAAATATTTCCTCTTGAAGGTTGAATACTTATATAACGCAACGTTAAACTATCCGCTTTCGCTTTCCAGTAAGCTCCCTCTGTAAACTGTATTTGTCCAACACGAAATACAATAGCAGCACCAAAAAGCACAAACCCCAGGTTCACGAGATAAATTCTCCAGATTATATCCTTTTTATTTTCAGCCATTGTTTGGTTAATGGGTAATTTGGTAATTGAGTTTTATTTTATTCTTACTTCTTACTTTCATGCACCACAATCTTTTTGGGAGCAACAACTGATTCCTTTATTCCATAAGGAGCCAATGCAGTCGCCACTTCGGTTTGTTTGCTTTTTACCATCAATTCTGTTTTCGCACTGATGTACTCGGCACGCATTTCTTTTATGTCTTTTTGTGTTTTATCAATATCACGAATAGTTTTTTCTGCCATATAACTGTTTGCGATATAAACTATAGCTAACCCGGTAAGAAAAAACATGAAAGGCATAATTTGCAACATTGCCTTCTTATCAAGGTACCCGAAAACATTTAGTGTTTTTAGAAACTTTCTTGCTCGCGAATTTTGCTTAGCAAGCTTTGGCTTTTCAACCACTTCTGGGGCTTTGGGTTCCTTTATCCGATTCATGGTTATAACTTTTGAGCAATGCGCAACTTAGCGCTACGGCTACGTGTATTAATTTTTAATTCTTCTGTTGTAGGTGTGATTGGTTTTTTGGTAAGCGATTGAAAAGAAACGCCTAAAGTGTTTCCAAATAAATCCTTGTTTACTTCACCATTTACATTACCGGTCGCAAAAAAGTTTTTCACTAATCGATCTTCTAGCGAATGGTAAGAGATAACCACCAACCGACCACCTTGCTTAATTAATTGAGGACACTGTTCCAACAAATCGCGCAAAGCGCCCAACTCATCATTGACTTCAATGCGCAAAGCCTGAAATACTTGTGCATGGTATTGGTGTTGTTTATCTTTTGAAACACAGTTTGCAATAGCAGATTTTAGTTCCTCAATTGTTTCGATTGCATTTTTAGCGCGAGCATTTACAATTGTTAATGCAAGCGTTTTGGAGTTTCGTATTTCTCCATACATGGAGAAAATATTGGTAAGTTCCTTTTCCGAATACGTATTTATAACCTGCGCTGCTGTTAAAGAAGTGCTTTGATTCATGCGCATATCCAATGCCGCTTCGAAGCGAGTGGAAAACCCACGTGCAGGTTCGTTAATCTGGTGTGATGAAATACCAAGATCAGCAAGCAAGCCATCTAATGGAAGACACTGCATCTGCTCCAACTGAGAAAGCATATAGCGGAAATTATCGCGCACCAGCGTAAACCTTTTATCAGCTACTGCATTAACTGCAGCATCTGCATCTTGGTCGAACCCTATTACTTTCCCGTTTTTCAAATGCTTTAAAATTTCTTTGGTATGTCCCCCGCCCCCGAATGTGGCATCCGCATATATGCCGTTTGGTTTAATCTCAAGTGCGGCTATGCACTCATGCAATAACACTGGCTCATGATAGGTCACCAGTGCCGTTTGTTTTATTAATTCTGTTTTTTCCCATCACTTCCTCTGCACGGGTTTCAAAATCTTCTGATGTATCGGTGAAAAGTGCTTCATACTTTTCAGGATTCCATATTTCAATTTTGTTGTTGCGAGGCGCCAGCACAAGGTCTTTATCAATACCCGCATAGTCCAGCATGCGTCTAGGTAACAGGATGCGACCAGTTGCATCCATTTCAAGTTCAGTTGCTCCACGATGAAATTGACGCGAGAAGTCGCGGTTCTTTTTGATGTAATCGTTGAGTTCGTTTACATCAGCAATGATTTTGTTCCACTCGTTGATTGGATACAGTACGATGCAATTTTCGAAGCCGCGGTTCATCATGAATTTGTTTTGCGCTTCAATAGGTAGTTGTTTTCGCAAACCGGCAGGCATCATCAACCTCCCTTTGGGATCCAGCTTGCAATCGAACTCACCGTAGAACTGACTCATTTTTGATTTTAAGATTTTGGGATGTTTAGATGTTTGGATTTAAGGTTATTACATCCCGAAATCGCTACATCCAAAAATCCACACATCATCTTGGGGCTAAAGTTAAATCAATTTTTACCACTTCTTACCACTTTCTACCACTTTTTGTTTAAAACTTTTGTTTTTAGTTAAAAATTGTGGAAAGGGTGTAATTTATTTTGATCGTTGGCCGATTGGCCATCTCCAACTAAAAACCAGGAATTGAGAAGATGGTATTTGCTTGATAGATGCAGGATTCATGCATAAAAAACATTGGAAGCCAATCGATAATTGGTCAACTATAACTTAAACCCATCTAGCAGACAGCTTCTTGCTACTTAGTTGAATGCTAAGGAATCAAGACCAAAGCTCCAAACTATTTAATCTCTAAGTTTGGAGTCCCGGAAATCAGGTAACAGAGTTCGAAAAACGTAACTCTGCCTAGACAAAAGATTTCATTTATTGCTCTATAGCAAAAGAACCATTAGTTCCATAAAACGAAAAAGAAAATATCACCACAAAGACACCTCAATTATGAATATACCTGTAAATAGTATTAAAAACAATCACGTTTTAAAAGTTACCTTATTTGTAATTCTTTCCATTTTTTTTTCAAGCAGCTCCTTTTCTCAAAAATGGTCGGCCGATGGAAATTCCTATTACCGCATTGTAAAAAATGAAATTAAGATTCCAAATCTGCCTCAGGAGTTAAAAGGTACAACAATTTCTTTAATTTGTGACATTCATTCCGGACCTTATATGAAAGAAGAAATGATGAAAGAATATGTAGATGTAATAAATGATTTAAAATCTGATTTTATTTTTATACCGGGAGATTTTACAAATTCTGATAAAATGGAAGTTCATCCTCTGGCAAATGCTCTCAAAAATTTAAAAGCTTCAAAAGGAATTTACGGATCATTGGGAAATCATGATTATTTTTCAGATGCAGAATATGTAGCAAAAATAATTTCAAATGAAACACCTGTGAAATTATTAAGAAATAATTCTGAACTCATAAATATAAACGGAAAGTATTTAAACATTCTTGGATGCGAGGATACCCGAAGAAGTGGTGTCGAATCTGACCCTGTACTGATGAATTATTTTGATACAACATTTGATATTGCAAAGAAAAATATCTCAGATAAAAATTTAAATTATCTGGAAATTCC
>JANNXV010000095.1:0-7333 GCA_031409815.1 Bacteroidota bacterium | reverse complement strand
TCTGGAGAATACAAATTGATGGAATTAGCTCCTTATGGCAACCCTCAATCAAGCGAAACTGAAAAATTTATTGCTCTTATCAAGGAAAAACTAGTTGATATAAAAACTGACGGATCCATTTGGCTGAACCAAGATTACTTCTGTTATGCTACAGGATTAAGAATGGTTAACGATACTAAATGGAAAGCAATATTCGGATTTGCAAGAAGAGAAGCTGAAGCAGATCTTGAGCAGCATCATTGCAACTTAGCTTTAGCCATTCAAAAAGTTACTGAAGAAATTGTGCTAAAAATGGCTATTGAAGCAAAAAGGATTTCAGGATCTGATAATTTATGCATGGCAGGAGGTGTGGCGCTAAATTGTGTTGCAAATGGCAAACTAATTGAAGCAGGCATTTTTAAAAATATTTATATACAACCTGCAGCTGGCGATGCAGGTGGAGCAATTGGAGCCGCATTAGCAATCTCAAATATGTACTTTGATGAACCACGAATAATTGAGACAGCAAAAGATCAGATGCAAGGTTCTTACTTAGGGCCCGACTACTCCTCTAAAGAAATTGAGCTTGTTTGCCGAAAAGTAAAAGCTATTTATAAAACCTACAATCATTTTGATGATATCACTAAGCAGATTGCCGCTAAAATTGCTGAGGGAAATGTGATTGGATGGTTTCAGGGAAGAATGGAATTTGGCCCTCGTGCACTTGGAAACCGAAGCATTTTGGGTGATGCACGAAATGCGGAAATGCAGAAAAAACTCAATCTTAAAATTAAGTATCGTGAAGGGTTCAGACCCTTTGCTCCTTCAGTTTTGAGTGAAGATGTTGTAAAGTATTTTGATATGGATACAAACTCACCATACATGTTAGTAGTGGCACAAGTAAATAATTCGTTCAGGAAATTATTGCCTGACGAATTTCATAATATGCCGCTTTTCGAAAAATTATATTATCCTCGTAGTGAATTACAGTCTATCACTCATCTCGATTTTTCTGCACGCGTTCAAACAGTACATAAGGAAACCAATGAACGATATTGGAAACTGATTAACGAGTTTAAAAATCAAACCGGATGTGGCTTATTAGTAAATACTAGTTTCAATGTGCGTGGCGAACCAATGGTTTGTACTCCGCTAGATGCCTACCGTTGTTTTATGAGTACTGAAATGGATTATTTAGTAATCAACGATTTTGTTTTTTGCAAAACAGAGCAACCTGATTGGCAGAACAAAGAAAAATGGAAGGTTGCATTTAAAAAGGATTAAAAATTAAATTAAACAAAGAAGTATGGATTTTCTGAAAGACCTGTGGCAGTTTATGAAAGAACGAAAAAAGTTTTGGCTGCTGCCAATTATCATCGTTCTATTGTTGGTAGGATCACTGGTTATTTTTGGTGGAGGATCTGCATTGGCTCCCTTTATTTATACGCTATTTTAAATTAATAAAATGAAAAGAGGAAAAAGCGAACCTATTAAAACAGTGCTAACGATTACACTTGGTTTCTTACTATTATTTATTGCAACAAAATGGAAGTGGACTTTAACTGTTTCTGTTTTGATCGGTTTAGCAGGATTGTTTTCTACTTATCTGGCTAAGAAAATTGATTTCTTATGGATGAAACTGGCTTACTTACTCAGCTTAATTGTGCCCAATATTGTTTTCAGCCTGATATTTTATTTTATTTTATTTCCTGTTTCAATACTTGCAAAAATAGCAGGTCAAAAAAACAAATTGCTTTTAAAAAATAAGTATACTTCAACTTTTATTGAGACCAACAAAACATTTAGCAAAGAAAGTTTTGAAAAACCCTGGTAGATAAATCTTCATAACTCTATTCTTCGCAAACAAGATATTAATTACCGATTTTAAAAGGCATGTTCGCGTCAAATAATTTTTTTGATTTCGACTTTGCTAAAAAAAATTACAGCGACACTCCAAAAGTGAGGCAAAAATTTTCCATGGTAACAACACCCGATTTATTGTAGTACTGGGTGCCGTTGTAATAATCAACATTATTATAATTTAACTTTTGCATTTTATAATTCAAGCACACATTAAGGCCTATTTTCTTTGTGATATTTAATTTAACTCCCGCACCGGCATTAAACAAAAATCCGCCTGTAACATCACTCGTAAATAATGCAGCCGAATATCCAATATCCATCATCACCATTGGCGATACTCTGGTTCTAAGTGGATGAGCACGTAAATCCAAATAATAAGTCGAAACCAAATAATTATGGTCGTAATAATAATTATTGTTATTATATTCATAATTATTTCCGGTAATAAAATCAAACCCCACTCCGCCTCCTACCGAAAACATATTTTTAAACGTAACTCCATTTACCACATGTGTACCGGTTGTCATTCGGTTATTATCTACTTCGTTTAAACTGGCACCCAAATGACTTTCAATCGTTAAAATATAACCCGTGTATGGGTTGGTTTTAATATCAAATGGTTCTGGCACTCTTGTATTTGATCTATTATTTTGTGAGGTTGGCTTGGGTTCCTTTGCCATCTTTTCAATTTCCTCCATTTTAAAAACAAAAATATCCTTCGTCTTTGTTTGAATCTTAATAGAAACATTCGGTATCTGTTCCACAATTAAACCATGGATCACTGATCCGTTTTTCAAATAAACCACATCATCATATCCCGATTGAGCGTACAAACTGTTGGTTAGTGTGGTAACAATAAATGCCAGGGTTAGAAATCGAATTAGCTTTTTCATTTTATAGAATTTGGATGGTACTAATGTAGTTTATTTATCAGTAATCAACGTTTTTAGGGTAATCAAATTGTGTTGCCAATTTAACAATTACTTGCCCAAAGGTAATTGATCAACTAACCTATCTTTGCGCCATAAAATAATAGTTATGTCAACACTTATTGCGCCTTCTGTTTTATCAGCTGACTTTGCAAATCTTCAGCAGGATATTAAAATGATAAATGAAAGCAAAGCCGACTGGTTTCATTTGGATGTTATGGATGGTATTTTTGTGCCTAACATCTCATTTGGTTTGCCTGTTATTAAGGCAATAAATAAGCATGCGCGCAAACCACTCGATGTTCATTTAATGATTGTGGAACCTGATAAATACCTTGCAGCCTTTGCCGATGCCGGAGCAGCAATCATTTCGGTTCATTATGAGGCTTGCACCCATTTGCATCGCACCATACAAAGTATGCGTCAGTTGGGTGTATTGGCCGGAGTGGCCATCAACCCTCACACTCCGGTTTCGTTGCTGTCGGAAGTTATAGCCAACATCGATGTGGTGTGCATGATGTCGGTAAATCCCGGCTTTGGAGGACAGCGTTTTATAAAAAATACTTTTAATAAAATTGCGGAATTAAAACAACTTATTCACGAAAAAAATTCGGGGGCCAAAATCGAAATTGATGGTGGCGTTGATTTGAATAATGCGGTCGAATTAATTCATGCTGGTGCTGATATTTTGGTAGCCGGCAACACCGTTTTTTCAGCACCCAATCCTGCGCAAGCTATTGCAGAGTTAAAGCGTTTCGGACAAATTGTGAACGCTTAATTTATTCAGCCACATAATCGGTTAAATACTGAAATCGTTCAGTTAGTTTTCCATCCTTTGCAATGGTAGCACGTTCTATCAAACCATCATCTTTACCAATCAAAATGGGAACCACGCGCTCGTATAAGTGCTTGCCAAATCCTTCCGATGCATCACGGGGCAATTCGCAGGGTAGGTTATCTATCGCCATCACTGTAATACAGCCCGGTGCAAAAGCTGCAACCAGTTCTTCTGTTAATGGATTATATCCATAAAATTTATCTTCAATGGTAGATGCTTTTACGGTGGAAGGAATGCTGCCATTTATGTCACACGTAACATCGGCTATTACACTAACATGAAAGCCGGGATCGCGCATTTCAGCCTTGGTAAATAAAACGGGCGACCGCGGATCCCAATACGTGCAATGCACCAATAAATCGCACATGGATGCATAAGAACCTTGTTCAGTAAAAACACATTGCACATTTTCTGGATGCTGATAAAAGTCAAACTGACTCCACGGTGCACCATCTTTTGATTTGTAAAAATCGTGCGAATGAAGTTGAACATAAACAGGTTCACGGAAAGAGTAATTCAAAAATTCGTAAGGTGTAACTTTACGGATATTTAAAGCGCCCATGGTTTCAATAGCACCGTTGGCCACACGTCCACCTCCGGTTACTATTATTTTAATATTCGGCAAGTTTATTTGATCTAATGCCTGAAACAATTCTTTTTTATCATGACTTAAATTAGCCGCCTTTAATTTAAACAATCCGTATTTTAATCCATACGCCATTACACCATTATAGGCTCCAACAATGCCCGCATACCTGCCAAAACCAATTACACGGTTGCCTTGCATGTCGGTTAAACATTCGTAATCGATTAGCGTTACCTTTTTCTTCAGAATAGTTTGAAGCAATGCTTTATTATGAGGTTGTTTCTTTATTGTGTGAGAAAAAAACAGGTATTTTTTTCCGTCCAGCAAAAAATCTTTTGGCACTTCCTTTATTCCCATCAACACATCACAATCGCTCAAATCGTCCGATAGTGTTATTCCATGTGCCTTGTATTCTTCATTGGTATAACATCTATAGTCGCAAGGCTGCACCACTATTTGTAGTTCGCTAAAAACTTCCATCAACTGCTTGCATTGCACAGGTGTAAAAGGTACACGTTTATCGTGTGGCTGCTTTTCTTCTCTGATTATTCCGATTTTCATAGGTTGGCAAAAATAGTGTTAAGATTTGTTGTCCCTAAACGAAGAATAAAACGAATTAAAAACATTCATAAAATTAATTACTACTTCTCACTCACTCCGCCATAGTTTGTGTCCCCAAAAACGAGATAAATTCAGTACCAAATGAATAAATAATTAAATTGAGATGTGAGGCTTTATAACAAAATTTGAGCACCAATCCGAACCTGGGCCAACAAGGCGTTTATCCCATAGTTTATTTCCAACAATTGCCAATGCCAGCTTACCATTTTTCCCTTTAGCTTTTAATCGGCCGTATAGTTCTTTACAGGCTTTATTACATTAGAAGCAGTAAGACTCAGCATTCGCAACGTTTTTGGAAAGAGGCTATGCGTTGAGTAAATGAATCCCTTGCTTAAACTCTTTTGGAACTAATAGTAAAAATATTTTTCATGCACTTATTTATAGTATAAAATAAAAAGGGCTGCTCCATAATGGAACAGCCCCCTTGAAAACCGCTCTAAATTTATTCTACTCTTTTATCATTCGTGTAGTCATAATTGTTTCACCCTGGCGGATTACTAACGAATAAATTCCGGGTGCAATTGCCTTAAGGTCACAATCATGTTCATTATCACCTTCCACAGCTTTTCCATTTTCAGAAAAAACAACTCTTCCCGCAACATCAGTTAAATTGATAGTGTAACCGCCTTCAATAGCAGATATAAAGGAAACATTCATTCTGTCATGTGCAGGATTTGGGAATACTGTTATATCATCTGCGTTATTACCTGTTGATGTATTGGCTCCAACCCTGATACAATTACTTACGGTAATGTTTTTGCTTCTTAATCCACTGGCTCCACAAATATTATTGGCTGTAACTCGAACAATGCGCAAGCCGATTGGAACTAATGTATAGTCAACAATAACACTTGCAGCAGCTGTGGTAAGTGGATTCAAAGGTGCTCCTCCATCAGAAAACTTTACTGTTGGAGCAGTAGATGACCAAGTAAAGGAAGAAGGACTTCCTACTGATACCACTGTAAAAGTTTGAACAGGGTTAGTGTTTTTACAAACAGTTGCAGGTCCATTAATAGCAGGAGCAGGCAATAATGATCTAATATTAAGCTTACGTTGGGCACTGGTGCCAGAGCAATTAGATGCAGTTACTGTTAGAATGCAGCCTGTTTGAGGAATATTAATCTGTAGCGTAATGGAATTAGTCCCTTGTCCGCTTAAAATAGTTCCAGATGTTGTTGCCCAGTTAAACGTTTGAGCATAAGCATTAGAAGTAGTAGTAAATACATAAGTATTGCCTGCACAATATCCATACTTTGTGCCTGTAAGTCCATTGATAGGTGTTGGTGTGGATGCTTTTAAACTTTGCCCTGAAACTACAAATAATGGGCTGTCTCCACCAATACCACAGCTATTTATACCGTGTACTTTAATAAAACCGGCAGTGAAACTACTGTCTGTTGTTACATTAATACTATTTGTTGTTGTTATCAAACTACCTGCAGTAGGAGTCATTCCGGCAGGTAATGTCCATTGATATGAGGTGGCATTTGCTACAGAAGGAACAATATAAATAAATCCTGATTGATTTCTGCAAACTTTAGCAGGACCGTCAATAATTCCCGCAGGATCAAGTACTGCACCAGATCCAATTATAACAGGAGCTACAAGTGCTGCAGTGCAACCCTTAGAGTCTGTAACAACTACATTATATGAACCGGCAGAAAGATTGCTGATATCTTCCGTTGTATCACCATTTGACCATAAAAATGTAACTGCTCCCGTGGCTCCTACTACGGTTAAATCAATGCTGCCTGTATTACTTCCATTGCAGCCTGTATCATCATCTTCAGCAGACAATGCAATTGCACATGAATCACTCGTAATACTTCCCCCTTCAAGAAAAACACCTGAGTCATATACCTCATCTGAAACATCCTGAATAACCAATGTAATAGTATAAGTGGCACCTGGCACAACAGTAATAGGTGAAGTAACCATAACTTTGGTTAATCCATCATATTCTAAAGTTTGAAACCGCAAAGGATCAGCATTTTGTGCAGAGTCGTTATTAATATAATATTGAGTATTCAACCCAAGGTTAATATCATTTATGTCAACTTGCGTATTTGTTCCTGGTATTAAGGCAATATTAGTGCCCGCAGGAATACCGGGACCGCTTATTAAAAAAACAAAATCATCATTAAATACCGAACCCACATATTCATTGTATTCCTCTGATGCGAAAACATATTTAAATGATAAAAATGGGGTTGAAGAAGTTACATCAAAAGATATAACGGCAGCGTCAAAACCCAAAGTGTCAATGGCAAGATAGCCCGGCAAGCCATTAACCTGACTGGTACTTGGCGATATATTTGGGCCTAATGCATTAAAAACACTTCCACTGGTCATTATAAGCCCGTTTTCTATTCCTAATACATTGGTGCCACCAGTAAAAGAACCATATATATTGGATGTAGCCGGTAAAGTGGTTTGAATATTCGAAACAGTAATTCCGGGTCCAACTAATGATTGTATAATATTCACTAATGGATTTGTTACTGCATCGGCTTGTTG
>JANNXV010000094.1:0-11679 GCA_031409815.1 Bacteroidota bacterium | reverse complement strand
ATTTTTGCTGCTTTATTTTCGTTTTATTTTATTAAATAGTAATTGTGCAAGTAAAATCTACATACGCTGATATTTGGCGCATTTCGTGGCCTATTATGTTAAGCAGCGTTGCCAACACGGTAATTAATATTACCGATGTCGCATTTTTAGCAAGAGTGGGAGAAACTGAGTTAGCAGCATCTGCACTGGCAGGTGTTTTTTATTTCGTATTGGTAATGATTGGTGTTGCTGTTGGCATTGGCTCGCAAATTTTGATGTCGCGCAAAGCAGGTGAAAATGATGCAATAGGTTTGGGAAAAATTTTTGATCATAGTCTTATTCTTTTGCTATCTATTGGCTTGATTTTAATGTCGCTAGTTTATTTTGTTGTGCCATCATTTATGCAAATTGTTGTGCAATCACAACCTATAGCAGATGCAGCCATACACTATTTAAAAGCCCGTGCGTGGGCATTGCCATTTATGATGATGTTAGTCTCGCTAAGGTGCTTTTATACATCCATCACGCTTACTCGAATTATTACTTACACCACTGTCATAATGATGTTGCTAAATGTGCTGTTAGGTTATTTACTTGTTTTCGGCAACTGGGGTTTCCCAAAAATGGGAATTACTGGTGCTGGGTTGGCCTCTGCAATTTCAGAAGTGGTTGCTGCGCTTTATGCATTACTTTATACTTTTCTTCATTCATCATTTAAAAAATTTAATTTGTTTAGTTTTAGAAATATTAAGACTAAAATCGGAATGGAGATTTTGCAGCTTTCTTCTCCAATTGTTTTACAACATTTTTTGTCGATGGGAGCTTGGTTCATTTTTTTTCTCTTGATTGAAAAATCAGGACAACATGCCCTGGCAATTTCAAATGTTGTAAGAAGTGTTTATATGATTTTAATGACTCCTGTTTGGGGCTATTCACAATCATGTAATAGTATGGTGAGTAATTTAATTGGTCAACGGAAAAGTAATGAAGTGTTGGTGTTTACTGGTAAGATTGTTACTATCAGTTTGATTACGTCATTAATAGTGGTTTTATTAACAGTGGTTTTTTCTTCCGTTATTTTTAGTTTGGTTACAGCGGATGCGCAATTGGTTCATGATTCGATGGGTAGTTTTTATGTTATTTCAGGAGCAACTATTTTCTTTAGCGTAAGCATGATTTTGTTAAGTGCTGTAAGCGGTACAGGAAGAACCGATATTGCCATGTTTATTGAAATAATAAATATATTTTTCTACCTGCTTTTTGTGTTTGTGTGCACTAAAGTTTTGTTTACTTCTGTGGAAGTGGTATGGTTTTCAGAAATTCAATATTGGTTATTGATGGGATTGTTTTCGTATTTCTATCTTCGAAGCAATCGATGGAAGGCTGAATCAATTAACTTAAGTAGTGCCATAGCTTCATGAAAAAATATTTAATACTTATTTTCATTCTATTCATTGTATCGTGCAACAAAAAAACTGCAATCACTATTGCTGAAAATGATTTTAGCAAACAAAACTATATTCCTGCAAAAGTGGTTTTGCAAACAGAATTGGCCGGTTGTGGTTATATGCTGGCGTTAGAAGACGGCAGTATGTTGCAACCAATCAATTTGAACGATACTTTAAAACAAAATGATTTAAAATTATGGATCAAATATCGTCACGAAAAAAATGCAATGAGTGTTTGCATGATGGGAGTTGTGGTAAAAATTGATGAAGTAAAGCTAAGAAGCAAATGAAAATAATTTTTATAGGTACTCCGACTTTCGCTGTTGAATCACTAAAAATATTAGTGGAAAACGGATACGAAGTTGTGGGTGTAGTTACAGCACCCGACAAGCCAGCCGGTCGCGGACAACAGCTGCATCAATCAGAAGTAAAAAAATATGCTTTAGAAAAGGGTCTGCATATTTTGCAGCCGTTGAAATTAAAGGATGAGAGCTTTCTTGCGGAGGTTAGATCACTCAGGGCTGATTTGCAAATTGTGGTGGCATTCAGAATGATGCCGGTGGAATTGTGGAACATGCCGCCACAGGGAACATTTAATTTACATGGATCGCTATTGCCACAATACAGAGGCGCTGCTCCTATTAACTATGCAATTATAAATGGTGAGAAAGAAACAGGTGTTACCACATTTTTGCTCAAACATGAAATTGATACAGGAAATATTTTGTTACAAGAAAAAGTGGCCATCGGTAAAGATGAAACTGCCGGTGAGTTGCATGATCGATTAATGGTTGTGGGTGCAGGTCTTGTTTTAAAAACTGTTCAATTGATTGAGAAGGGAAATTACCATCCAAAAGAACAGAATGAATTAGTTGCAAATACTAAGGAATTAAAACACGCTCCTAAGATTTTTAAAGATGACTGCAAAATCGATTTCAGTAAAAATGTTCATGTCCTTCATAATTTGGTTAGAGGATTATCTCCACACCCAACAGCATTTTTTGAAATCCAAAAGCCAAGTGGTGAAATACTTACAGTTAGAGTTTACAAATCATCTTATGAAGAAACCCCTGTTGTTTTAAGCCATGCTTTATTTACTGACGGAAAGAATATTTTTAAAGTGAGTGGGAGGGATGGTTTCCTGAATTTGCTGGAAGTACAATTGCCTGGCAAGAAAAGAATGAAAGCAGATGAGTTACTAAGAGGATTTAAGTTTGAGGATGATTGGAAGATTTTGTAACAAATTTTAAAAGCAAAAATCCGAAGTAGAATTTCTACTTCGGATTTTTTATTAATGTTAATTAGTAATTATTGCACAACTGTAAACTCAACTCTTCGATTTTGCTGGCGGCCTTCAGGTGTGTCATTAGTAGCAACTGCTTTCGTCATGCCATAGCCTTTTGAAGTTATATTAGCAGCATTAGCACCTTTACTAACTAAATAATCTTTTGCTGCCTTAGCACGTTTTTCTGATAAGGATAGATTCATTTTAGCAGAACCAACATTGTCGGTATGTCCTTCAATTAAAAGTTTGAAATTGGGTTTACGAACCATCAGTTCAGCTAGCGCATCTAATGATGGAAATGAAACTGGTTTGATAACAGATTTGCCGGTTTCGAATTGAAGGTTTTTAAATACAGTAGTAATGACTTCTTCTTCTTCTTTGGTTAATTCTACTTTTAAGACAGCAATAGCTTTAGTAATTGATTTTTCGATTTTTACAGGACATCCATTATTGGATATTGGTCCCGCTTCAAAAATGCAACTGTCTTTTGGATCAGGAATTTCATCGCCATCAGTATCAGGACAACCATTGTAAATAGCTAAACCTGCTTTATCAGGGCATTCGTCTTTTGGATCAATAATTTTATCACCATCCCGATCAGGGCAACCATAAAATTCTGCAATGCCAGGCAAATCAGGACATGTGTCGCGCATATCTATTATACCGTCTTTGTCGCGGTCGGGACATCCATTAAACTCAGGCAAACCTGGTGCGTCCGGACACTCATCTTTTGCATCTTCTATGCCATCAGCATCACGATCAGGGCAACCTTTAAATTGTTCAAGTCCCGGCACGTCAGGGCATAAATCATCTTTGTCTTGTATGCCATCAGCATCACGATCAGGACATCCTTCAAATTTCCAGATACCCGGCACTTCTACACACTTATCTTTTTTGTCAGAAACATGATCGTTGTCGCGATCGTTTTCTTTAGTTTTTACAAGTGAAAATTTCATTCCTGCATAAACATCCATGCCATACAAGTCTCTTAAACCAAACAATGTTCCTAATTTATCGCTTCCAAAAAACAAGCTTCCTAATCTTATGGCTAGCCCTAGTCGTGCCTGACTTTCTTCATAATTAATTATTGATATTGGCAATGAAACATCCAACCATTGCGATTCATATCGCGGAACTAAAGCAAGCATACCGGGTCGATCAATACCTGGATTTTTCTTATGATTAAAGCCTTGTATGATAGTTGCATTCACATAAAATCTGCCAGTTATATTCCAGTCAACTTGAAAACTAAACGCAGATGGTGTTTCCATTTTGAAAGATTCTTTTGTACCTGAAAAAGATTTTGCTCTAACTACTGGATCAAAAAAGTCGGTGTTAAGATAGGCGCCTGTGCTTGCATCCAAAAAGCTGGAATCGCCTGCATAAAATATTGCACTTATGGTGCTATCAAAATCCAATTGACTTTCAAAATCATCGTATTTAAAATTTGGATAAACACTTAATGGATCATTGCTGTTGATATTAAAAACTTTTGTGTTTTTTGAAAAATTAATTCTTCCCATATCTAAAAGTGACGCACCTACTTTTAAAATGTATTTATTGACTTCAGGATTTTCTTGCATTCCTCCATCCATTTCGTAAGTGTAGGTAGATGGTTCTCTTCGCCATTCATAAGTTAAACCAACATCCCAGCCAAAACCACTGCCATTTATGGTTTTCTGTCCATCTTCGGCTTTACTATCAAAAGCATTGTAACTTACTCTTCCATATTCAAATTCGCTAGGGCCAAAAATCATTGAGCTGTCATCGGCAACATTAAAATTAATATCTGCATCGCGAACATATGCGCTACTCATTCCGGCTAAGTATTTTAAAGTAACGGCACCTTTTAAAAAGTGTCGGTCTTTATTATGAAATATGGTTCCATACGTTACACCATATTCTTGCCAAGCTAAGGTATTAAATCTAAAATCTCCTGAATTATATTGATTTTGATTTTTCCCATATTGTGAGGTGTCACTTAACTCAGTGTAAGCAAAATGTGCAGCATCACTTGAAAGATTATTGATACTAATTCCTGTGCGTAATTGTGTAGTAAAAGCGAGCGTGTGTACTTTATTAAAACTGAACATGACTGATGGTCCCATAATAGATAAAGCCTGTGTAAAATCAGCGGTTCCGCCTTTGCCTTGCTCGTAATTATCGAGATATCCTTTTTCGTCCACTTGATCTGACATATTACCCAGTCCCATAAATTTTAGTTCTGACTCAGGTATATATAAAAAATTGTTTTCAAGTGTGGTGCCCACACTAATAATGTTGATGTCTAATTTGAGCCTTGAGTCAATAATTGAACTTGGGTTTAAGCCAAGTCCGTTAAGGCCGGCATAATTACTGTGTCGAATGCCAAGCATGTCTTGTGCAATGGCACCATTTATAAGCATAAAGCTTACTAAGAGTAGTAGTAGTTTTTTCATGTTGGTAGTATTTAATTAAGTTAAAGTAATAGAAAGAGAAACCTAATACATTATTGAACTGTAATTTTTCTCACCACAATTTGGTCATTCAAACTAATGTTTAAGAAATATATTCCAGCTTCAAATTTACTTACATCAATATTGGATGTAAATTTTTGCTGATTTATTTTTTGTTCGTAATAATACACTTGCTGCCCTACATTATTGGTTAATGAAACTTTAACTATTCCGGGTTCATAAAGAAGTGCATCAATGGTTAAAACATCCTGCACAGGATTGGGGTAAATAGAATTTACAAATAAATTTTGGTTTGATTCCAAGCCAATTGTTGTGCCGGTGGTGAAGGAATATTTTGTAGAGTAAACTCCCGGTTGGCCAACTGTACTTCTAACACGCCACCAATAGGTGGTATTAGGATTTAGACCGGTTACCATTTGAATGGTGTCGCTAAGCCCACTCTGATTATAAATCATACTTGAAGTAGTAAAAACGCTTGACGTGGAAACTTGTAAAACATAAGTGCTTGAAGGTTCAACATCGCTCCAACTAAACACCGGGTTTAAATAAACATTGGTTGCAGTGTCGTATGGAGAAAATAATTGTGGAGGCAGAGCAATTGAATTAAATGAAAATACATTGGAAAATACGCTTTCATGCCCACCATTATTGGATTTAACTCGCCAGTAATAGTGTTTGGATGCTTGAAGCCCTGGCACAGTAGCAGCGTTATTACCGGCATCCTTTGTAATTATAATATTTGTAAACAATGAGTCGTAACTAAACTCTATAGAGTACATAACTGCATCACTAACTACCGACCATTGAAAGTTGAAATTCAAAGAAACCCCCAAGGCATTATTGGCAGGAGAAACAAGCAATGGAGCTGCAGGAATGGTACTGTCAATACCTGTATAGGTAATAAACATCTCAATTTTTTGAACAGGGCGTTCAGTGCCGGGCACGGTAGGAGAATTAACTATCGTATCAACTATATTCATACCACTTGTAACCTGTCCGAAAACGGTATAATTTCCATCCAGAAAAAGCGCACTTGCCACACAAGCATAAAATTGTGAATTTGCACTATTAATGTTTGCATCCCTTGCAGCTCCGATCCGTCCACGATAGTGATGAACAGCGCTGAACTCTGCATTTACATTGGGTTGATTAGGATTTCCATTTCCCCAGGTTGAAACCGGGCCATTGATTGAATTTGGATCTCCACCCTGAACTACAAATCCTGGTACAACCCGATGAAAAGCGGTGCTATCGTATGCCTGAACAGTAACAAGGCTATCAAAATTGCGTGTAGCTAAAGGAGCAATTAGGGGAAATAATTCGATGTTAAATATGCCAAGATAAACCCCGCCACGATGGGTTACAATTTGATATTGTGGTTTGTCAATTCCTTGTGCAGTGGTTAATTGGCTAACTGAAATCAGAGAAAGTAAAAAGAGTATAATTTTTTTCATTTGTTAATTATTGGTTGACCAAAGGTAAATTAAAAAACAATTTATGCATGTTAAAATATTTTTCATAATCTTTGTTCGAGTACACGTGTAATTTCAACTAATTATGTTTAAGTTTGACATTGTGTAGTTTGCTTGGGTTAAAGAAACTTATTATAGCAGATTTCGTTAAAGTAATATTTACTTAATATCATATTCAATATGAAAGAAAAAAATACTAAGGCCTCATTAGGTAATTTTACGTGTTTTTCCATTCTTGTATTTATTCTAATTAGTAGTTTAGGTAAAGCTCAGATAAAGCTCAATTACAAGAATTATTTAGTTCCGGCTAGCGTTATTTATTCTTACAAAGGAGCTTTGGGAGGTGTTAATGTTCCTTCAGCAGGTACTAACCAAGTTTGGGATTATAGTGCTATTGTAAATACACCTACTAGCGTTTCAGAGCCCTATATACCCGAAACAAATCCTGTGTTTTCTGCGGCTAGAAGACAAAGAATTATTAATGTTAATTATGGTGGTGGATTAAGTGCAATAGCATATGAACACTCAAGCGCTAATAATGCATCCTTTAAGGTGATTGGATTAACTACCAAAAGAGTTGCTTATACATTGTCTTCTTCAACAGGTAATTCAAATGACTCAATAATTCTTTTGGCACAAAACGTAAATTATGGTGGTAATCAATTGGCTTTTCCTTACCCATGTACTTATCTTACAAATTGGCAAAACAATACCGATTATTCAATTAATCTTGAAATATCTTTAGCATCACAAGGACTTAATCATGCACCACTAAAATTTTCTAAAAGAATTTCCTCAAGCTGTATTGTAGAAGGTTGGGGAACCATGCGTATTCCAACAGCTAGCGGACCCAGTGACTATATTCCATCTCTTATGATGAAAACAATTACCACGCAAGTGGATAGCTTTTTTGTGAATGGAGTACCTGCTAGCAATGCTGTTTTGAGTTTATTAGGTTTTACTCAAGGACAAATAACCAATAAGTTTCTTTATCAATTTAAAAGAGTGGGTATTGAGCAGGATCTTATTACGTTTTATATGACCAATTCAAATTTTAATGCAGTAGATAAAATACTTTATGATAGAAAACATACGGATCTTTATTGTTTAAATAATTGCCAGGCAAAAATGTGTGTTAGTGGAGTTAATACTGTTTGTTTAACGTACAGTACCAACGCTGCTAACAATGCAATGTTATTAAACAATGCCCGGTTAGGAGAATGTGAAGCCACAAGAATCGAAAACGATCAAAGTGCTTCTGCAACTAAAGCGATTGTTTATCCAAACCCTTCGACAAATCAATTTTCGCTTTTGCTTAACGATGATGGTGAGATTGGTTCAATTGTTAGTGTTTATGATTTTAGTGGTAGGCTGATTCACAAAATGGAAGATGTAAATGGTCTAATTGAATTTGGGATGGATTTTACACCAGGGATTTACTCTGTTTTGATTCAAACTGGTGAAGTTAGGCAGCAAATAAAAGTTATTAAGTCGCATTAATAAAATTTTTAAAAAATATAAAAAGCCCGAAAAGAATATTTCGGGCTTTTTACTTTTTTTGTACTCAAAGTAAATTGACCAGTTATTTTACTATTACTTTCTTATGCATCCAACTATCATTTTGTTTAACATTTAATAAATAGGTTCCTTTTACATCCGTTGGAAGTTCGATACGTTTATGGTAGTCACCAGTAAAATCAATAATCGATTCTCCGTAAACTTCTTTTCCGCTGGCATCAATCACGCTGATCTCAATCTTGCCCCTTGTTTCTAAATGAAAGGATAGTTCAAAACTTCCAGAACTCGGGTTCGGATAAATGGTAAAATCATCCGCATGTAGTAGATTCTTGTTGGAGTTAGAATTTCTGCTATTTAAGGAACTTTCAGCATAGTTGACTTCACTATTTTCTTCCTTCCTGTTTTTGCTTTCTCCTTCAGAAGCACTGTTTTCATCCTCTGTAATCATCATCATTCTGCAATTTTTTTTGTCTCCATCATTAACAATGCATTTTACTAGTTGGCCATTGCCTTGCAATGAATAAGTGGTATTCCATCGCATATCATTTTCACTTCCTCTATCACCTGTTTTTTTATGGATGATTACCCGTTTATGCTTTTTGTCTCCAGTTACATCAAATTCAATTGCATCCAGTTCTTTAATTATGTCATCACGGAGATGTTCCATTTCTTTTTTGGAGATTTTGGATTTTTCGAGACTGATTTTAATTTCTTTTTTTGCATTTTCAATTTGCTCTTTTATTTCCATCAGTTGCTGATCAAAACTATTTTCATCTGCATCATCGAAATCAAATTGAAACGAAAAATCTTCCTTGCCAAAATCTGGAGCAATAGGTGCCTCAGGAGCAGCTGGTGGGTATGGTGATGTTGGAGGAATAGGAGGGGCTGGAGGAACTGGAGGAACAGGTGGAATAGGTGGAACAGGTGAAGTAGGTGGTAATGGTTTCTTTATTTTATTCGCTTTCATAAAATTTTCAATGGCTGCTTCATCAGTACTTTCAAAACTGGTATCAATTACGGTTTTCTTTCCATTCTCTTCTGTAATAATCTTTATTACTACTTTTTTGCCTTTAGCATTTTCTGAGTTTTGTGCTTTAATGTTTCCGTTCAGCACCAGAAGCGCAATTGCTAGAGCAGCTAGAATAATTTTTTTCATAATTTTAAGTTTATATGATTAGTAATTTTTTTGATTCAACAAATTTATATCACGCTTATAGCCAATACGGTTAACCGTTAGTTAATGTGAGTTAATGCTTCGTTAAGGTGAGAATTCAAACAGACCTAAAGATTATTTTTGCAATAATGAATAAGCACAGCTTTCGTGTAATAGTAATACTGATGGGCATTGCTCTGGCCGGACTTATAAGTTTGCAGGCGTATTGGATTCAACATGATATTGTAATTAAACAAAAGCAATTCGATCAAAGTGTAATGCTTGCATTAAATGATATTGTTGATAGAGTTGAGCAAGAGGAAAATTTACAATATGTGGTTAAAAATTTTATTCGTAATCGAGATACTTCGTGGGTTCAGCAAACAGCTGTTGATACTGTATTAGAAGACTTTAATTTCGATCAATGGATTTCAGAACCAAAAGCACCTTCTGAACCCGGTGCTGAGTTAGATGAAGTGAGGGCTGATGTTCAAGCTCAACTGCATGCATTAAATAAAAGCAATACCGAATTGCATCAACCACCCATGCCACCTGAAGTACCCGAGCTTCCAGGTAATCATGAAAGGCGCGAGCCGCAATTTTATAAAGAGATGTTTTATCGTTTCAATCAGGATTCTACAGTAAATATTAAAATTGAAAATGACATCCACCAGCACGAAGTTATCGCCATTCAAACACAGCTTAAGGCAGCACATATCGATTCTTTAATGAATGAGACAGAGCAACGTGTAAAAGCAAAAATGAAAAAGCTGAATACACTAATGCAACGTTTTTCATTTCAAATTACGGAACCTAATAAAAACCCCTTAAAAAGAATCAGCCCGTTTTTGCTGGATACAATTATTCGTGAGGAATTAACTCATCGTGATCTTCCTACTGATTATAATTTCGGAATTTTTATAAAAGATGATTCATTGATCTATTGTAAGTATAAAGCTGATGAATCCGCATTACTGAAAAGTGGATTTAATATTCCGCTTTTTCCTAATGATATTTTTCAATACAACGATCAACTCATTTTAAAGCTGGATGGAAGATTAAATTTTGTGTTGATGAGTATGCTGCCAATGCTTATAAGTTCGGGATTATTTTCTTTGATAATTATTTTTGGATTTACTTACACTGTTCATACCATCTTCAAACAAAAAAGATTAGCGGATATTAAGAATGATTTTATCAATAACATGACGCATGAATTTAAAACGCCAATAGCAACCATTGCACTTGCTAACGAATCAATAAAGGATGAACGAGTGTTTGGTAATCCTGAAAAACTAAATTATTACACCGGTGTAATTAAGGATGAAAATCAACGGATGCTGTTGCAAGTGGAAAATGTGTTGCGGATGGCCCAGATTGATAAGGGCGAACTACATTTGAAAAGGGAAGTAACCGATATGCATGATGTAATTCAAAATGCGATTAATAAAGTGCATCTACAGGTTGTTCAACGAGAAGGAAAAACAAACCTTCAATTGAATGCATCAGAACACACCGTATTTGTTGATGGTAATCATTTGCTCAATGTGGTGATTAATTTACTGGACAACGCTATTAAGTATAGTTTAGAGGCTCCTTCAATTGTGATAAGCACAACTAATGAAAATGGGCAATTTGTTTTGAAGGTTAGCGATTATGGTATTGGCATGTCAAAGGAAACATTAAAGCAAATATTTATCACTTTTTATCGTGCTCAAATAGGAAACATACACGATGTAAAGGGTTTTGGTTTGGGATTGAGTTATGTAAAAGCAATTATTGAAGCACACGATGGAACTGTAACTGCAGAGAGTGAAATAAACCAAGGAAGTACGTTTACATTAACACTTCCATTATATCTATCATAATATGTTAAACATAAAAGCAAAAATATTATTGGTTGAAGACGATACTAATTTTGGTAACGTGCTTCGTAATTATTTAGAAATGCAGGGGTATGAAGTATTTCTTAAGCGCGATGGATTAGAGGGTGTCGAAGCATTTAATAATAAAAAATATGATCTGTGTATTTTGGATGTGATGATGCCCAAGATGGATGGTTTTACTCTTGCTGGAAAAATACGTGAGATGGACAAAAGGACTCCAATCATTTTTCTTACTGCAAAAGGAATGAAGGAAGATGTGTTAAAAGGTTATCGTTCAGGTGCTGATGATTATCTTACCAAGCCATTTGATTCGGAAGTGTTGTTACATAAAATTGAAGTGATCTTAAAACGTAGTCTAGGTGTTTTAGAAATGCAGGATCAAGCCTTGTTTACTTTAGGCAAATACACTTTTGATTATAAAATGCGTGCTGTTACCAATGGTGATGTTGTTAATACGCTCTCTCCAAAAGAAGCAGAGTTGC
>JANNXV010000093.1:0-4953 GCA_031409815.1 Bacteroidota bacterium | reverse complement strand
TCGAGTCCCTTCATCCGCACTTAAAAAGTTCAAGGTTCAAGGTTCAAAGTTGTTAATCACAACAACTTTGAACCTTGAACTTTAAACTTTGAACTTTAAACTTTACTAAATGAACATTACACAAGAAAAGATTGACAATTTAAATGCAGTTTTAAAAATTCAATTAAAGCCCGAAGATTACAAAGGTCCGGTGGATGAGGCTATTAAGAAGTATTCAAAAAAGGTAAGCATGCCTGGTTTTAGGGCCGGAATGGTGCCAGTTGGCATGGTTCGCAAGATGTATGGCAAGGCGCTATTGGCTGATGAACTAAACCGTTTGGTTGCAGAATCAGTGGATAAATACATTAGTGAGCAGAAAATAAACTTATTAGGTGCTCCAATGCCTAAGCCTGAAAACGATTTTGATATGAATTGGGAACAACCATCAGAATTTGAGTTTGCTTTTGAGTTGGGCCTTGCTCCCGAAATTAATTTGGAACTTCCTCCTAAGAAAACATTTACCTACTATGAAATTGCTGTTGACGATAAAACAATAAATGAAGAGATTGATCGTCTGCAAAAGCAATATGGCGATTATTTGAATCCTGAAATCACTGATTCAGATTGTTCAGTATTTGTAAATATTCAGGAATTGGAGAATGGAGAATTGAAAGATGGTGGTGTTAGTAATAAGGCCTATGTGCTAATTGATAAAATTACGGATGCAAAAGTTAAGAAGCAATTGATTGGTAAGAAGATTGGTGATGTTGCCGATTTTAATCCTGTAACCGCTATTGATGATAAAACAGAAGTAAAATATTTGCTGAAACTGAAAGACGAAAATCTGGATGACTACAGTCATAATTTTAGGTTTACCATCGACCAAATACATAAGGTGGCAAAGGCCACTATTGATACGGCTTTGTTCGACAAAGTTTATGGAGAAGGTAAAGTAACCACCGAAGAAGAGTTTCGTGGAAAGATCAGTGAGGAAATTGCACTTTCTTATCGCAACGAAAGCGATCATAAATTAAAGCACGATTTGGAGCATTATTTTTTAGATGATATGAAAATTAATTTGCCTGATGAGTTTCTGAAGCGTTGGTTAATGCATTCCAATAATAAAATTACCAAAGAGCAAATAGAAAAGGAGTACAATCATTATGCACACGATTTAAAAATGCGATTGATTGAAACAAAAATTTTTCGCGAAAATAATCTCCAGGTTACCAATGAGGAAATTGAATCGTATGCACGTAACCTTATTATTGATCAGTTTGTAAGATATGGTCAGGCCCACATGCTTACCGAAGAAAAATTACAAGAGACGGTAAAGGGCTACTTAGCTAAAGAAGAATCAGTTGAGCGTGCAGCAGAGAACATAAGCTCAAGAAAAGTATTCGAACATTTGAATGGCATGCTTAAGAAGGAAGTCAAAAAAATGACACACGATGAGTTTGGCGAAATGATGCGCGCTCACCAGCTTGAGCATGCTCACTAACAGTAGTTGCGATTTGAAACAATAATTCAACTTTCACAGTAAAAGGATTATAACTAAAAAAAATATTTATGGATTACGGAAAAGAATTTTCAAAATATGCAGTTAAGCACCGCGGCATGAGCAGTGCGGGTCTTCACGGTTACATCAACTCAGTATATGCTGATTATATTTCTCCAACTATTATTGAAGAGCGCCAGATGAATGTGGCTCAGATGGATGTGTTTTCCCGATTAATGATGGATCGCATTATTTTTCTGGGTACAGGAGTGAATGATTACGTAGCCAATATTATTCAGGCGCAATTACTATTCTTAGAGTCATCTGATGCAAAACGCGATATTACCTTATATGTAAATAGTCCGGGAGGATCAGTATATGCTGGTTTAGGTATTTATGATACCATTCAATATGTACAACCTGATGTTTCGATGATTTGTACCGGAATGGCTGCAAGTATGGCTGCCGTTTTATTGTGTGCTGGAACAAAAGGTAAACGCAGCGCATTAAAGCATGCTCGTGTAATGATACATCAGCCAATGGGTGGAGCCGAAGGTCAGGCATCTGATATTGAAATCACCGCTCGCGAAATTCAAAAACTGAAAAGGGAATTGTACGATATTATTGCTATTCACTCAGGCAAGGATTATGAAACAGTGTGGAAAGACTCTGACCGTGATTATTGGATGACTGCCCAGGAAGCCAAGGATTATGGTATGATTGATGAAATCCTTACTCGCACCAAAACAAAATAATTGTAGGTTAGAATCAAAATTCTCCATGTTCATTGTAATGAACATGGAGAATTTTTTTTATATAAGTCTTCAATCGTCCTTATCTTTGCCTATTATTAAATGCTTTTTCTCATTTTAAAAACTTACTCAAGTGAAAAAAAATCCTGAAATAATCTGTTCGTTTTGTGGTCGCGACAAAAGTGCCGTTAATGTGTTGATTGCCGGAGTTAATGGGCATATCTGCGATCAATGTGTAGCGCAAGCTCAAACAATTATTGGTGATGAAAATGAGCATAAGCTTAAAAACACCATTGGAACACCCCTCACTTTGCCAAAGCCAATTGAGATTAAAAAATTATTGGATGAGTATGTGATAGGGCAGAATGAAGCTAAAAAGGTAATTGCTGTTGCCGTGTACAATCATTACAAGCGATTATTGCATAAACAAAAAACACAGCGCGATGAAGTGGAGATCGATAAATCAAATATCATCATGGTGGGAGAAACCGGTACCGGTAAAACTCTATTAGCCAGAACCATTGCACGAATGTTAAAAGTTCCGTTTTGCATTGCAGATGCTACCGTATTAACCGAAGCAGGCTATGTTGGAGAGGATGTAGAAAGTGTACTCACTCGTTTATTACAGGCTGCCGATTATGATGTTGCTTTGGCTGAACGAGGTATTGTTTATATCGATGAGATAGATAAAATAGCGCGTAAAGGCGATAATCCATCCATCACACGCGATGTGTCGGGTGAAGGAGTGCAACAAGGGCTGTTGAAATTATTGGAAAGCACCATTATCAATGTTCCACCACAAGGTGGACGAAAACATCCGGAACAAAAAATGATTCCGGTTAACACACATAATATTTTGTTTATATGTGGCGGTGCCTTTGATGGAATCCAGAAAATTATTTCACGCAGACTGAATGCAAACTCATTAGGGTACAGCAAAAAAGGCGAGCATACGAATATCGATAAGGACAATATTTATCAATACATAAGTCCGTTAGATCTAAAAAGTTTTGGTTTAATACCTGAGTTGATTGGTCGATTGCCTGTAATAACCCATTTAACACCTTTGGATAAGGAAGCATTGAGAGCCATTTTAACCGAGCCCAAAAATGCACTGGTTCGTCAGTATCAAAAACTTTTTGATATGGAACATATTAAACTTGTTTTTGATGATGCCGTATTAGACTACATCGTAACCAAAGCGATGGAGTTTAAATTAGGGGCAAGAGGCTTGCGTAGTATTTGTGAAGCCATTATGTTGGATGCAATGTTCGAAACACCTTCTGGAAAGAACATTAAAGAGTTTGAAATTACGTTAGAATACGCTACTGAAAAATTAAGTAAGACAAATATTAATCAACTTAAAGTTGCTTAATTAAACTTCATTAATGTCTTTCATATTCAGCAAACGAGTAATCGTATTTGTTTTTTTCGTCAGCATGAAATTTTAAATACTTCACCAGTTTCCATTCTGAAAAGTTGAGATCAGGAAAAAATACATCGCCTTCAAAAACATGATCGATTCGGGTAATATAAATTTTATCTACGGCCGGTAACGACTGTCGAAAAATTTCTGCTCCTCCAATAATAAACACTTCATCTTCTTGCTCGCAAAGCTGAATTGCTTTTTGTAAATTAGTAATTACGGTGCACCCTTCTGCTTTAAATTCTTCGCTCCTGGTAACTACAATGTTTTTGCGGCCGGGTAATGGTTTTCCAATAGATTCATACGTTTTTCTTCCCATAATAATTGTATGATCCATTGTTACATTCTTAAAATGTTTTAGATCGGCAGGAAGATGCCATAACAATTTGTTGTCGCCACCTATTACATTTTTTTTTGCTACTGCAACTATTGATGAAAGTATCACGGATTGATATTGGGATTTTAGAATTTTTAGATTTTACATTATCGCATTGCAACTGACCTAACGCAATTGCTTCTTGCTGCTTTTTTTAAACCGCTACAGCACCTTTAATATGTGGGTGAGGATCGTAATTGGAAATAAAAAAATCTTCGTACTTGAAGTCAAAAATATTTTTAACCAATGGATTCATCTGCAAGGTTGGTAATGGTTTCGGGTTTCGTGTAAGTTGAAGATTTACCTGATCAAAATGATTGGAATAAATGTGTGCATCGCCTAAAGTATGTACAAACTCCCCAGGTTTTAATCCACATACCTGAGCCATCATTTGTGTTAGCAAAGCATAGGATGCAATATTAAATGGAACACCCAAAAATATATCAGCACTTCGTTGATAAAGCTGACAACTTAACTTTCCGTTTGCCACATAAAATTGAAATAAGGCATGGCATGGAGGTAGTTTCATTTTATTGATATCGCCCACATTCCAGGCGCTCACAATCATTCTTCGCGAATCAGGATTTTTTTTAATCATTTCAACTACCTGTGTAATCTGATCGATGGTACTACCATCCGCTACTGACCACGAACGCCATTGATGACCATAGACCGGACCCAGATTTCCGTTTTCATCAGCCCAGTCGTCCCAAATGGTTACACCATTTTTTTTCAAGTACTCAATATTGGTATCGCCACTCAGAAACCAAAGCAGTTCATGAATGATGGATTTGGTATGTAGTTTCTTGGTTGTTAATAGTGGAAAACCTTTCTCAAGGTCGAAACGCATCTGGTAACCAAAAACACTTACCGTTCCGGTGCCGGTTCGATCTTCCTTTCGAATTCCGTTTTCCATCACATG
>JANNXV010000092.1:0-7008 GCA_031409815.1 Bacteroidota bacterium | reverse complement strand
AATTTTGAACAACCAGGTACTAAATGCGTACTCAGGTGTATATTGTTTTAGGTTTTTAAATGCCTTTCCAAAAGCTTCAATGGTTAAATCATCCGCATCATCGCGGTTGTTAACCATTTTCAACAGCATGTAATAAATGGAATCCTTGTACAATGCCATCAGCTCAGCAAATGCCTTTTGGTCGGCATGTTCAATTGCTTTACGCACTAATTTGTAATCGCGGATGGCTTTGTCAGAAAGATGTTGCAATGCTTCCGGTTCTAATGTTTCATTTTTTTCCATACTTGAAGTAATTGAGTGCTTCTTTTGATTTTTAGAATGTAAGTCGATTTTTGATTTTACTTGAACTTTTGTAAGTGTAGCTGTTTGCATTATTTCCAGGATTTAGTTTTAATAAACAAGTTTGACACCGATAGCACCGGATAAACAAAGGCAAGCAACAAATCAAAAAATGGAGTCAACCACAGAATATCGGTTTCTCCTAATTTTTTTGTGCCCTTGTGGAAAATAATCATTTGTGCTGCAAGCCGGATTATAAACATGCTTACGACTAATTCAGGGTAAAGTTTCAGAACGATTAAAATTATTGCACTCAAATAAAATAAACTTAGTGAAAGAAAATAAGCGCCCAGAAAAATTTTATCAGCACTTTTATACAATCCACCGGTACTCATATGTCTTTTCTTTTGCTTTATCCATGCCGCAAACGAATCAACCGGTTTTGAGTAAGTAAACGATGAAGCATTAAGCTCAACGGCAGTATTTGTTTTTGTAGCCGTTTCATTCACAAACAGATCGTCATCGCCAGACATAATATGATAATGACTGGCAAAACCCTTGTTTCGGAAATAAAGCGACTTGCGATAGGCAAGGTTTCGTCCTACACCCATATAGGCCTTTCCTTTTAAAGCGCGTGAAAAATAAAACAAAGCATTATAAACCGTATCAAAACGAACCCACTTATTCAACAGGCCTCCTTCTTTCATATAAGCACCGTAGCCTAAAACGATTTCGTTTTTATCAGCAAAGTTTTTTGCCATGGTACGAATCCAATCTCTACCTGCAGGTTTGCAGTCCGCATCAGTAAGCAATAGCCATTCGTGCTCGGCACCTTTAATGCCCAATGTGAGCGCCAGTTTTTTGCCGTGTGGATATTTCTCTTGTTCGGTGAGTGTAACCACTTTTAAATTGGGAAATGCATCTTCCATCTCTTCGAGGTATTTATGCGACTCATCCCACGAACAATCATTAACCACTACTACCTGGTATTTGGGATAATCCTGATCGACTATAGAAGGTAAAAATGCCCTTAAATTCTTTAATTCGTTTTTAGCACAAATTATTATTGAAACCGGTGGTAGAGTGGCTTCATGATTTTGCGTTTTTGAAAAACCCATGCGACTTAAATGCACTAAATAATAGTACAGCTGAACTAAAGCAGCCAAAGCAAATAATGCCAGCAATGCAACCCCCACCCACTCATTATTCGCTACCATATCTCAAAATCTGATCAACGCACAAATGTAATTGGATGCACGCGAGTGAATCTTCGAGTAAGACGATAAGATATTAACAGAAAAATATTAGTAATTAAATGTGATATGCCAACTTTATTTCAAATAATACTTCTGGAATCTTAGGTTTTGATAGGCTTTCAAAAAGAGCCTATCAAAAATTTTCTATTGATGTATCATGGAATGCGAAAAAGCTAACGACTATTAAATTGTTAATTTTTTTAAAATAATTATCGGCAAGGCAATTTTCGATATTACATTTGCTATATAATTAATGTTAACCATTTAAAAACTAGTCGCATGAAAAAAATCTTACTCACTGTATTACTTACAGTAACACTGTCACAATCGCCAGGTGTTATTCGGGTTAAAAATTTTAATCCAATTGCCAGCACGCTTGCCATTCAGAATTTTGTAAACTTTGTTTACAACTACAGCCAGTTTCAAATAAGCATTGGCAACAATTATTATACGCTTGCTTTACTTAGCCATAACGGGAATTTAAACATGCTGGCCCTTGCTTATGTTTATTTTTATAACCTTAGCTTACCACCTGCAATGCTCAATGGGCAGGAGCTATTGACAGGTACTAGCATAGCAATTTGGTATCCCAATAGTTTGCCAAATAATCCTACTCCTGCTAATATGGTTGATTTTCTGCAGTATGGAAGCGCAGGAAATCCATACGAATCGGTAGCAGTAGCTGCAGGATTATGGACAGCAGGCGATTTTATAAGTGTGGCTCCACCTTATCAATTCAATGGTGGTATTTTTGATTATGGTTCATCATTTTTTTCGACCGCTACTTCGGTGAGTGAATTAAACGCAATCAAAACCGGACTTCAGGTATTACCAAACCCAGTAAGCAACAACGCTAAAATAATTGTGCCTTCAGATTTCAATAAAAACCAGCTTCCTATTGAGTTAACCCTATTTAATGTCAGCGGAGAAGCAGTAATGACTTCAGTAAAGCCTGGTGCAAAGGAATATTTTATTGAATGCAATGATTATGCTGATGGCTATTATACTGTACAACTTAAGGACTTGGATCAAAACACTATTACAACACGATTAATCAAATCGGATAAATAGTAATTATCTTACATGCCAAACCAACCGAGCGTTTTAATTTAATAAAGCTGCATTAAGAATTTGACTTAATGCAGCTTTGTTTTTTTGAGGTAATTCTATTTGGCTAAATTTTCAGGAACAATCTTATGCAGAAAAAATGTTCCGAACGGAATAAGCGATGCAATAAAGGCTTTGATGGTTACCATCAGCGTTAAATTCATCTTTGTTTTTGCCTCTATCAAAACTGCAATAAAAGCAACAAATAAAATACCATGTAGGCTCCCCACAATTCTAACGGCCAATGGCATATCCCCCCAATATTTTAATGGCATTGCTATAAACAACAAAACAAGGAATGATATTCCCTCGGCATGACCCAATTTAATTAATCGATCTCTAATTATTTTCATCGGGGACAAAACTAATGACTTAAAATTTTAAAGCGCACAAAATTAGCCTTGAATTTTTTTATCTTTTAGAGCCTGTGTATTTATATTCAAATTATTTGTTTAGGCAACGAAAAGCCTTCGACTTCGCTCAGGCTGACCCATTGTTAGTGGGTAAGAGCGAAGTCGAAGGCTTTTTAAGCAATTCATTTCATTAGATTATCAAATTTAAACATGCTATTTAATTCAAACAACAATCATCTTTTATGGAATCGTAACAACTCATGCATCTTTTCCTTTAAATAACCTCAAAAAAATAAAACTATGAGAAAATTAATTTTAGCAGCCATTCTTTTAATCAGCGTAAGCGCACAGTCGGCAAACGTAAAGACGGTAAAATCTTCCGTAAAAAATGTAACCATCTTTACACAAGCAGCTCAGGTTTTTCGTAGCTCGGCCGTAACGTTAAATCCGGGAGTAACCGAACTGGTATTTAGTGGCATTTCGCCATTTATTAATCCATCGAGCGTTCAGGCTGGTGGCAAGGGCAATTTTGTGGTACTCGAAGTAAAGCATAACATTAAGTATCCTGAACCTCCAAAACCATCTGATGGCAGTTTACCAAAGGAAATTCAGCGTGAGATAAAATTATTGGAAGATTCGGCAGCGGAGCTTGGCTTTTTAAGAGATGAAATGAACGATCAAAAAAATGCACTCCAACTGGAAAAGGATATGATATTGAAGAATAAACTCACCGTAGGTGAAGGTAAAAGCGATTCGTTACCGGTACTAAAACAAGCCATGGAATTTTTTCGGATTAAACTAAACGATATCAACGCACAACTGAACAAGATAAAACGAAACGAAAAAAAGAACCTGAATGAGAATGCGCGTATATCAGCAAGATTAAACGACTTGCGTACCTATAAAAACAGCGAAGAGCCAAAGAAGAAATACGAACCTGTACATGAGGTAATTGTAACGGTGAATGCAGAGGAACTAACCACCGGAACTGTAGATGTTAGTTACATGGTTTCGCAAGCCGGATGGACTCCATCATACGACCTCCGATCAAGCACATCATCAGCACCGGTTCAATTAACCTACAAGGCAAATGTTTTTCAAAATTCTGGCGAAGACTGGAATGATGTTAAACTTAAACTGAGTACCGGAAACCCAAACAGAAGCAGTATCAAACCGGTTTTGCCAGCGTGGTATATCAACTATTTTACCATGGCAACCGAAAGCAAATTCTTACTCTCAGCCAGAGAAAGATCGGCAGATAATGCTGTTTCTAATGAGGATTTACAAAAAGCAAAAAAGGATATGGATGAACTTCCACTGGCACAATCGGCTGCTAATTATTCAGCAATGATTGAAACGATGACCAATGTTGAATTTGATATCAGGCTCACCTACTCTATTCCATCCGATGGTGGCAATCATATTGTATCGATTAAAAAAAGTGAATTACCTGCAAGCTATTATCACTTTCTGGTGCCAAAAATTGAGAGTGAAGCATTTTTGGTAGCAAAAGTTACGGGCTGGGAAGATTTGAATTTGTTGCCCGGACGCGCTAACGTTTTTTATGAAGGAACTTTTGTTGGCGAAACGGTGCTGAACCCTTCTATCATAAACGATACCATGGAACTTGCTTTAGGTCGCGACAATGGTATTACTATAACCCGCACCAAACTTCCGGTTAAAGAGAGCAGTAAACTACTGGGTAATGATATTACCAAAACGGTATCGTACGAATTGCGAATGAAAAACAATAAAGCGAAATCGGTGCAGCTGATTGTTGAAGATCAGGTTCCACTTTCAACCAACAAGGATATTAAAGTGGAGATGAAAGATTTTGGCACAGCTGATTACAACGATAAAACCGGCCTGCTCAAATGGAATGCAACGGTGGGAACAAAAGAATACAAAACCTTTGTTTTTACTTATGCAGTTACATTTAATAAAGACAAACCTTTGAGTATGTATTAGTGATTTTCTGCTACCTTGTTAATGAAATGGATCAAAGACCAGTTCATTAACAAGGGGGTAAGGCTGACACATGTTTCTTAACAATGTTAAGTGGAAATAAAACCACCGCCCTTACTCTCGATTAATTGCATCAAGTCTAAACGCAGTATATTTGTTGCGTTAACCATGTTTAACATTTGATGCTTGTAGATATACTCTTTACCATTTTCCTAGTTCTTCTTAATGGATTTTTTGTTGCGGCTGAATTTGCTATTGTAAAAGTTCGCTCCTCTCAAATTGATTTAAAAGCCAACAAAGGAAATTATTTTGCAAAGCTTTCGCAAAACATTACCGAAAACCTGGATCGTTATCTTTCTGCCTGCCAGTTAGGAATTACCATTGCCAGTCTTGCTTTGGGTTGGATTGGAGAAAGTGTTGCTAAAGAAATTATACTTCATGTTTTCGCTTCTTTTGGTCACCCGCTCGATCCGGAGTCGGCACACAAAATTGCAATACCGGTAGCATTTGCATTAATCACCGTTATGCACATTGTTTTTGGCGAGCAGGCACCTAAAATAACTGCTATCCGATATCCGCTCAACACTACCATTTTTGTTTCGTTACCATTGCGTATTTTCTATTTTGTTTTTCGTCCGTTTATTTGGTTTGTTAACGAACTCTCGAATCTCGTGGTGCGTTTGGTTGGTGTTGATCCCAAACAATTAGCCGAAATACACACGGAAGAGGAACTAAGATTGATTTTAACAGAGAGCGAAGAAGGCGGAGCCATTAAACAATCAGAACATGATTTGATTCAAAATGTTTTTGAATTTGATGATCGGGTGGTTCGACAAATTTTAATTCCCCGTACTAAAATTGCTGCCCTTGATGTGGAATCAACTCGCGAAGAAATCATTACCAAAGTAATTGATGAAGGATATTCACGTATGCCTGTTTACAAGGATTCGTTAGACAATATTGTAGGTGTTATTTATACCAAAGATTTGTTGAGGGTGATGCACGAAAAAAATCTAAAGAGTATTAACGACTTGTTACGTCCGGCCTATTTTATTCCAATCAATAAACGAATAAATGATTTGTTGCGCGAATTTCAAACGCAGCACATTCAAATGGCCATTGTTACCAACGAGTTTGGAGGCACTGCCGGCATTGTTACCATGGAAGATATTATTGAAGAACTGGTGGGCGAAATACAGGACGAATATGATGATGAAAAACCACCGGTAGAAAAGAAAAGCGAAACCGAATTTATTGTAAATGCTACCGCTAACATTTCAGATGTAAATGATGTGTTGCCCATCGAACTTCCCGAAGATCCTAATTATGAAACCGTATCAGGCCTTTTAAATCATATTTACAGACGCATTCCGGCTGTTAACGAAAAACGTGTTTTTGGTGGTTATGAATTTACTATTATTAAACGTTTTAAACACAGTGTTGACTCTGTAAGAATGGTAGTGGTGGATACTGACTCAGTTACGGAAGAAAAAGAATAATTAATTTTTTATTTCGTACAAATAACATTATTATAAACAGTTCCATCAACTGTATAATTCATGGTAATTTTTTCCTGGTTATTGCTATTGCTGTAAATACCCGTTCCTGAAGCGTTAACCACAATAGGTAAATCGTTTATATCCTGAAAAGGAATGTTTAGTGATTTGTCGGTTATAATACATTTTGCATTTCCATGCTCGCCATAACCACTAAAATTTTTAATATTAATAGAGTCTCCTTTCAACTTGGTTATTTCAATGGTAAAAGGTGTACCTGACCCTTCATTGCATATCCAGTTGCCTATAAACTTGTCACGATCGTCATCACTCACAGGTGTAACATCGTTGTTGTCGTCAGTACACGAAGCTATTAAAGTGATAAACATAATTACTACTAATCTATTTGCTTTCATACCCATCCTATTAACAATAATAGTGCAAATCTAAAACAGATACACTACTCAATTCTTTATTTTTGTAAACATCATTTAGAATACATGCAACAATATCTTGATTTAGTAAAACATATTATTGAAACCGGCATCGATA
>JANNXV010000091.1:0-14225 GCA_031409815.1 Bacteroidota bacterium | reverse complement strand
TGTGCTGATGTGCTGATGTGCTGATGTGTAAAAAACAGATTAGCTAAATTAACTAGTTACCCAATTTCCTTAATTACTTAATCAACCAATCACTAAATACTCCACGAAGTTAAGCCGTCTTGAACAAAACTATATTTTTTAAAATCGCCACCGAATTTTTTTAATGCTTCAATTACTGTATAACGTGTGTTTAAGGGGCAATAGAAAATCATAAATCCGCCACCGCCTGCACCTGAAATTTTTCCGCCTGAGGCGCCTGCTTTTTTAGCTGCGTCATAGATATCGTCCATTAAATTGTTGGAGATGCCGGCAGCCATTGCTTTTTTGTTTTGAAAACCATAATCCAAAATTTCTCCGATTGCATTTACATTACCCTTTAACAATGCTTCTTTCATCATAACAGATTGCTCTTTTAGGTTGTGCATCGCTTCAATGGATTTCTCGTTTTTGTTCACCACGTTTTTGCTTTGTTCTTCGATAATGGATGAAGAATAACGGCTGGTGGCAGTATAAAACAAGAGTAAATTATTTTCCATTTCGTTCAAATACTGTTGCTTGATGCGAAGGGGGTTTACAATTACTTTGTTGTCTTTATAAAATTCCATGTAATTTACTCCTCCAAAAGTGGCCGCATATTGATCCTGTTTTCCGCCTGCCATTTTTAATTCTTCGCGCTCAATTTCATAAGCCATGTGAGCAATATCATATTCGCCCAATGGAAGTTTTAACCACTCAACAAACGCTCCCAACACTGCAACTACTAAAGTTGATGAAGTGCCAAGTCCGGATCCGGGAGGCGCATCCACATAAGTGGTTAAGGTAAATGAAAGTGGTTTTTTTGTAAACTGACGAACAACGCGATTATAAATTCCTTTCAGTAAATCAAGTTTGCCATCAATAGCTAATTCTGTTTCGGCAGCAACTGTAACATTTTCACCTTTATCTATTGCATTAAAAACAATTTGATTGTTGGTGGTGGGTTCAATATGAGCAGAAGCATATAATGAGATGGTGGTGTTAAGAATAGCACCTCCATATAAATCAGAATAAGGACTAACATCAGTGCCGCCACCAGCTAGTCCGATACGCAAAGGTGCTCTGCTTCGTATAATCATGTTTTATTATTTCTAATTTGCTAAATCAATGGTGGCATTTGCCATTAAATCCCAACTGAATTTTTTCTTTTCTTCTTTTAAATGAGGCGCAAATTTAACCGCATAATCATTACTATAAAATTTTAAAATCGCATCTGCAATCAATGACGGTTCCGGTTCAACTACAAAACCGGTAATGTTATCATGCACCAGTTCAGGCAAACCGCCCACATTAGTAACCACCATTGGTTTTTCAAAGTGATAAGCAATTTGAGAAATGCCACTTTGTGTTGCTGAACGATAGGGTTGCACTACCAAATCGCAAGCACCGAAATAATATTTTACCTGAGAATCGGCAATAAAATCTGTTCGTAGTATGAGTTGATCGCGCAATTGCAGTCGATTAATGATCTCATCATAATAGTTTTTATCCTCATAAAATTCTCCTGCAATAATAGCCTTGATGTTTTTGTTCTTTAATCGAACATCAGCCAATGCTTCGAGCAATAAATCAAGTCCTTTATATTTTCTAATAAAGCCAAAAAACAAGAGGTAATTTACAGAAGCATCCAATTGTAAAGTTTTGCAGGCTTCGGTTTTATTAACTGGTTTGCCAAACAAATCGTAAACAGGGTGTTGAACAAGTCGAACATTTTTTCCATTATAAAATAGCATCAGGTCGTTCTTCACTAGTTTCGACATGGCAATAAATCCATCACAAGCTTTAATAAAATAATGAATCAGGTTTTTGTCACCTATTCTTTTTTCGTGTGGCAACACATTATCCAGTATGCAAATTACTTTGGTTTTTTTATTTCCCTTTACTATTCGTGCAATGGTTCCAAAGCAGGGAGCCATAAATGGCAGCCAGAATTTAATGAGCAGCACATCCGGTTTTAATTTTTTTATTTCGTTACCAACAGAAACCCAGTTTAGCGGATTGATGGAGTTTACTTTTACTCGTATGTCAAGTTTTGATGGAGCTGGTTCGTCACTATACTGCGTTTTGCCAGGGAACAGAAAAGATGGATACTGCAATGAAAAAGTGAAAATAATTACTTCGTTGCCTAGCGCTATATATTCATTGGCCAAACGTTCGTTAAAAGCAGCTAATCCCCCGCGTAACGGATGTGCCGAGCCAAGTATCACTATACGCTTCACGCGATATTAACTTTTTCTTCGATTAGATAATGATTGCGTTCGTGTGCATTGCGTGCCACAAGCTCGCTAATAAAACCTGCCAGAAACATTTGTGATCCAATAATCATACAGGTGAGTGAAATATAAAACAACGGACGGTTGGTAATTAATCTTGCTCCTTCGTCTAAATGATAAACCATGTATAATTTACTTGCTCCTAAATAACCGGCACTTAGAAAACCAATAATGAATAATAAGGTGCCAATGGTGCCAAATAAATGCATTGGACGCTTTCCAAAGCGTGAAACAAACATTATAGAAAGCAAATCAAGGAATCCATTCACAAATCTCTCTAACCCAAATTTAGTTGTACCATATTTGCGAGCACGGTGCTCCACTACTTTTTCTGTGATTTTGCTAAAACCTGCCCATTTGGCAATCACTGGAATATAACGGTGCATTTCGCCATAGACCTCAATACTTTTTACAACTTCTTTGCGATACGACTTTAGTCCGCAATTGAAGTCGTGCAGGTTTTTTACGCCCGACATTTTACGTGTCATCCAATTAAAAAATTTGGAAGGGATGGTTTTTGAAATCGGATCGTGACGAGTTTTTTTCCAGCCACTCACTAAATCGTAACCCTCCTTTACAATCATATTATACAGTCCCGGAATTTCGTCAGGGCTATCTTGCAAATCGGCATCCATGGTGATAATTACATTTCCGTTAGCAGCCACAAAACCCGTTTGCAATGCAGCCGACTTACCATAATTCCTACGGAACTTCAAACCTTTCAAACAATTATTTCGTTGTGATAATTTTTCAATCACTTTCCATGAATTATCCTTACTGCCATCATCCACAAACAATACTTCGTAGGTGAAATTATTTTGAATCATTACTTTTTCGATCCATGCTGCCAGTTCGGGCAACGATTCTTCTTCATTGAAAAGTGGAATGATAACAGTTATGTCTGGAGAATTAATCATAAAATTTGATCTACAGGAGGGTTACGTTTAAGAAATGCTGCCAAAACAAGGCTCAGGAATGCACCTCCCAAACTTTTGTTAAAGAAATCGGATGATGCCAAAGTGGCAAGCGTAGTTTGGTTAATATTTTCTAAAGTCATATCAAAAACTTTATCTCCCATCATGCTTCTCATCATAGTCTCTGTTTCCTCCAACCCTTGTAACATTTGTTCTTTATAATTGTCGAGCAAGTCAGGAGCTCCAATCATGCCAAAAATATATAGTAGCAGTGCCGATAGTAGCGCACCGCACATTATTGTCATAGCGCCTGTTTGGAAAGCCCGCCAATAAGAAACAAATCCACCGCATTCCTGATCGCGGTAAAACTTTATTCCCCAAATGGTAAAAACAATTGGAATCCAGACGCCCAACCAAATTCCAGGTCCCAACGGGTTTAATCCAGCATAATACAACAATAAGAAGAAAACGAATGAAGAAATGCCATATAAGGCTCCAATATTAAGAGCCGAACGCATTATGGGTGGATACATAGCCGGCAAATTTAATATTTAGAAATGAGTATCGAGATATAATCATTCTGATAAAGTTGAAACAGGTTTAATTAAATTTCAACCTATGATAGCTAATTCATAAAAACAATGAAATAGCTTACCTGTTATTGCGCAAAATAGGTGGGCATTATCTACCTTAAACTAAGCACTAGTACTAAAGGTTTATAGTCGAAATTTTGGTGCATTGTTTAATTAAGTTGTAAGAATCTTTTTTCTTTTTGGTAGGTCCAAGTGGATTATTCTTCAATGTTTCACCATTCCGCTCGATATTTTCTTAATCTGCGTATTCACGTAAATCAACCGGCACCACGCTCGTCACTCCGGGTTCAGCCATTGTGATTCCATAAATTAAATCGGTAGCCGACATGGTTTTTTTGTTGTGTGTGATAACAATAAATTGCGATTCGGTACTGAATGTTTTAATGATGTTATTGAATTTGTCAATATTGTTATCATCAAGCGGAGCATCTACCTCATCAAAGATGCAGAAGGGTGCAGGCTTTAATAAGTAAATTCCAAATAAGAGTGCGGTGGCAGTTAATGTTTTCTCTCCACCACTCAATTGATGTATGCTTAGCGGTTTTTTACCTTTTGGTTGTGCAATAATTTGTATGTCGCTTTCAAGCGGATTATTAGGGTCGTTTAAAATCAGATCGCAATTATCGTCCTCGGTAAACAAGGAACGAAACACGCGCATAAAGTTTTCACGAACATGCACAAATGCATCCATAAAAACAGAACGTGCATTGTCATCTATTTCTGCAATCGTTTTTAGTAACGACTCTTTAGCACTTTGCAGGTCTGTTTTTTCTTTCACAATAAAATCATAGCGTTCTTTAATTTCTTTGTATTGCTCTAACGCCATTGGGTTGATTGGCCCAAATTCAGTTACTTGTTTACGCAATTTTTCAGCACGTGGACGTAATTCTTCTTCGTTTAGATTTTCATCTGGCTGTTCATTAAGCAAATCATTGATGTCAATAGAGAATTCAATATTTAATCGTTCTTTTAACGAATTCATTTGCAATTTAAGTTCGTTTAATTCGTCATGAACGCTTTGAATTAAAGTGTCGGCCTGTTCTTTCTTTTTACGTAACTCGTTAAGGTTTTTGTCTTTTGATTCAATATCACCTTTCGATTTAAAATATGCCTTTTCCAGTTCTTGTAACTGTTTTTCCATTTCGGTGCGTTCAACAAGCAGTTGCTTCAAATCTACGTTGCTTGTTTCAATACTGCCCAATAGCTGCTCGGTTTGAGCTTTTATAGTTTCAAGCTCCAGTGCATATTGTTCTTTATTTTTCACCAGTGTTGCACTCTGGTTGTGCTTGAATCCAAGTTCGCGTGTTAAATTTTGAATTCGATTCTGTTGTTGCAAAAACAAAATATTGTGTTGGTTAAATGCCTGGCTTTTTTCACCGCTCTCGCGTTGAAGTTGTGCCGATAACTCCTGTTGAACATTTAATTGTTGCTCTTGATTTTGCAAACGCGTCTTTATGGTGGCAGGCGAAATATCGGAGTTGGCATTTTCTTCTTCCACTATTCTTATTATAGCGGCAGATTCCTCAGAGAGTTTATCAATATTTATTTGCAGTACATTAAAACCATTGGCTAAAAAATCGCGGTTGCTTTGCAAGGAATTCACCTGACCGGTAAGACGAATAAATTCTGATTCCTGTCGATTGATATCCTGTTGAGCAGATTGAGCTTTGCTTTTTAATTCAGTTAATTGTTGTTCCGACTCTTTAACCTGTTCTTTGTATTGATCTATTATTTTTTCGTGTTCTTTAACTTTATCGGCAAGTTGCTCCAGGTTTTTAAACTTACCTGTGCGTTTTCCATCAAATAATCCGACTGAGCCACCACCTAAGGTATATTTCTGACGTAAAAAATTACCGCTTTTTGATAAAATCACCAACGCTTTATCATCATCACCATCAAATTGATTTAATGCAGCATCGTGTTCAGCAATATAAACATGTGAAAGCAATAGATTAAACAGTTTCTCAAAGTGTGAATTGTTTTCTATTACGTTTAACGCTGATGAGCAATGATCAATATTTTTTGGCTGATGCGGTTGATAATTTTTAAGTGTGTCTAAAACAAAAAAATGTGCACGACCTTTGGCTGAATCACTTAATATATGCAAAGCCTCCCAAGCTTCTTCAATGGTGTTTACTACAAAATGGTTGAGAAAAGGATCTAAATAATTTTCAATAGCAACTTTATATTCTTCGTTACAAACAATAATTTCAGAAAGTAAGGGCGCTTGTTTAAATTTCGAATTATTCTTTTTTAGAAAACGAATGGATTCGGGATAGCCTTCCATTTGTTCTAATAAATTTTTGGTCAATTGATATTCGTTATTGCGAGCATCCATTTTGCGCACCTCTGTTTGCAAAACCTGATTCAACTCTTTAATGCGCAATTCAATTTGCTTAATATTGTCATCACTTTCGAAGCGTGATTGTTTTAAGGTTTTTAAATCGTTGTCGGCTTTTTCTTTTTGAGGAATCAGTTCGTTCAACTGCTGTTCCATTAGTGCGTGTTTGCTGACGCCTTCTTCTTTTTGGTTTTGTAATCTCTTTAGTTCTTCACCAATTGAATTGAACCTGGTTTGCCTAACTGCTTGTCGGGTTTCAAATTCATTGATTGACTGGCGCAATTGATGAATAGTTGCATTCACTTCTTTTATGGTAACAAGAGAGGCATTGTATTCGCTGCGACTTTTTTCAGACTCAACTTTAAACACCACTAACTCTTCTTCCATTTGCTTTAACCGGTTTTCTTCCCGCTGCTTTTCTTCATTCATCTGGTTGATGCTGTTACTAACATCAACCATGGTTTTCTCATCTTGTTCGTTTTGCTGCTGTAATTGTTTTTGCTTTTCAACAAGATAGTTTAGTTTTTCAGCTCTGTTTTTTTCTTCGTTCTCAAAACGTGTAATGGCTAGCAATTTTTCATTCAATGCTTTTTGAAATCCTGAAAACTCCTGTTCTTTTTCACCACTGGTTTGCTTCAGTGTAATTAATTCTTCTTCGAGTTTTTCAAGTTCAATTAAATATTCGCTTTTGCTATTTCCTTGTTCTGATTCGCGTTGTTGCAAGTTGTTCAATCGTTCGCTGTACGATTGAATATTAAAAATTGCCAGTGCAGTGCTGATGGTTTTATATTCTTCCTTTATACGGTAATAGCGGTCGGTTTTTTTGGCTTGTGATTCTAATTGCTTTAAACTTTTTTCGATTTCAAAAAGTAAATCGTTCACACGATTCAAATCGTTATCCGTTTCTTCTAATTTTTGAAAAGTTTGTTTTTTGCGAATCTTATATTTGGTAATACCAGCTGCCTCTTCCAATAGCGTTTTAATGGTATTGTTTCGATCTTTTAAAATGTCATCCACCATATTGAGTTCAATGATGGCGTATGAATCAGAACCGATTCCGGTATCTAAAAATAAATCGTTGATATCCTTTAATCGACACGCAACTCCGTTTAAGAGGTATTCGCTTTCTCCGGTTCTAAACAATCTTCGTGTGATGCAAACGGATGAATATTCAGTTGGAAGAATTTGTTTGTTGTTCTCAAATGTCAAACTTACTTCTGCAAGATTGGCCGGTTTACGCGTTTTGGTGCCATTGAAAATAATGTTTTCCATTTTTTCTGAACGCAGCATCCTGGTTTTTTGTTCTCCTAAAACCCATCTCATAGCATCCACTACATTTGATTTGCCTGAACCGTTTGGGCCAACGATTGAAGTTACACCTTGATCGAAGTGAATGGTAACCTTGTCACCAAAACTTTTAAATCCCTTAATCTCTAATGATTTTAATCTCATACTATTTATTTCTTAAATCTGAAATTTGCATTAAGTGGTAGTTGCAAATTTCTATATGCTTAGTAAAAAAAAGACTATGTTAATATTGTCTTAGGTTACTTAAGCAAAAGTTACTGTTAAGTGCAAAATTAAAAATTAGCATTCGGCTTTTCGTAGATAAATGGTTTATTGTTGAAAAAATGTATAATTTTCACCCCTCGCAACAAATTATGGAATTTAAAACATTGTTTTATGCTGGCGCTGTTTTTTTATGGCTGCTGTTTAAATATTATGAAAAAAAGAAGGAATTACAGAGCAAAGAAGTTACTACTCTTGAGCCTGAAATCTTAAAAAAAGGTCCATCAGATCTAAAGCCTGTTAAGCAAAAACCGGTTCAGAAAACAATTGTTAATAAAGAATTTCAGGCTGATATAAAGTCATTTGATGACAAAGTAGAAAAAAGTCCTTCTACTAAAACAGAACAAAAGATCAATGCAAATGTGGAACAAAATGGATTGCAGATTAGCACCACTTTAGCTGACGATATTAGAGAGGGAAATGTTGATTGGCGCAAAGCAATTTTACTTTCAGAAATTCTCAGACCTGTATAGTTATCGAAAAAATTGGCAGGTCAGATTTCAGTAAAAATGAAAAAAGCATTTGGAAATTCCATTTAAAGTTTTCTATTTTTACCCACGTGATAAATTTAACATAACATTAACACCGATTATACAATAACACAAATCCTATGATAAGAAACATCTACTTAACATGTGTGCTTTTTGTTTTTAGCTGCCTTGGGGCACTCGCACAAACCGGAGCAATTAAGGGCAAAGTAATTGACAAAGCCACCAAAGAGCCCATTCCATTTGCCACTATTGTTGCCGAAGCAAGCGGCCAGCAGGCAGGTGGAGCTCAATCCGATTTTGATGGTGAATACACCATCAAGCCATTACAAGCAGGTAAGTACACCATTAAAGTAAAATTCATTGGTTACAACGATATCGTGATCAACGATGTTTTGGTTTCCGTTGATAAAATTACTTATCAGGATCTTGCTCTATCAAAGAATGCGGTTAACTTGAATACCGTTGAGGTTATCGAATACAAAGTTCCTTTGATTGATAAAGGTAATACCTCTCAGGGTGGAACCATCACACGTGAAGAAATTGCCGCAGCACCAACACGAGATGTTAGATCTGTAGCATCTACTACTGCCGGTGTTTTGCAGAAAGATGATGGTGATGATGTTAACGTGCGTGGTTCTCGTGATGATGCAACGGATTATTATGTGGATGGTGTTCGAATTCGTGGTTCGAAAAGATTGCCTCAAGCAGGTATCGAGCAGGTAACAATAGTTACCGGAGGTTTGCCGGCACAATATGGTGATGCAACAGGAGGTATTATTAGTATTACAACTCGCGGTCCATCGCAAGAGTTTGCCGGTGGTGTTGAATTAGTAACATCAGAGTTGTTTGATAAATATGGTTACAATCTTGTTTCTTTAAACTTGTCGGGCCCTATTTTAGGTAAAAAACAAGCAGATGGTAGTACACGTACCTTACTTGGTTTCTTTTTAAGTGGTGAATACCAGACTGAAAGAGATCCTAATCCTTCAGCAATTGGAATGAGTAAATTACGTGATGATTTATATGATGATCTGAAAGCACAACCAATAATTCCGGTATTTAATAATCCAAGTGCAGTGGGAGCCGGTGCTTACGGTTACTCTGCTAAGCCAGAATATTTTAGAGCCGATGATTTTGAAAAGGTAAAGGTTAGAAATAATGTTAAACAAACAGGCTATCGTTTCACTGCTAAGTTTGACTATCAACCGGTAACCAATACAACTGTAACTTTTGGTGGGACCTTCGATTATAATGATCGCAGTGCATTCGATGCTGATTTTGATCCTCAACTTTTCTTGCGCAGATCGATGTATAACTTTAATGAGAACCCACAAATTGCTGAAACCAATTATCGTGTTTTTGGTAGGATTACCCAAAAGATAGGTTCAACATTTGGTAGTGAAGATGCAAAAAACGAATCGACAGTTAAAAATGTTTACATTAGTTTACAGGCTGAATACACTTCGCAAAACATCGTTAATCAAGATAGAGAACATAAGGATAACTTATTTGCTTATGGATATGTTGGAAAATTTGATTTAGCTACTACTGATAAAAGATATACTTCATTTGATACTGATGCAGTAAGGGATTCGTTCAGACTTTCCGGATATAATTACACCTATAATTATACCCCTGGAGATGCAAATCCATATACTGCTAACTATACACAAACAGCTGCTAATTTCTTTACCGATTTTTACAATCAGAGTATAGCTAGTGGTGCGTATTCTGATAGTTTATTAAACGTGTTTGGTTTGTCAAGTGCTAACACCGTAAATGCGCTTAGTGTTTATCAAGGTGCTGGTGGTTTAAGAAACGGTGATGCACCAGGCACAGTATGGAGTATGTGGGATAATATTGGTAACCCTCGTAATACCTATCGTCATCAGAACACAACCGGTTACCGTATTACTTTAAATGGTAACGCTGATATTAAAGACCACGCTTTGTCGTTAGGATTTGAATTTGAACAAAGTATCGACCGTGATTATTTGATTGCACCTAGAGGCTTATGGACACAAGCAAGACAAGTTACTAACTCAAACTTTATTGCTGCAGATTATGGTCAGGATTCAACCGTGTATCAAATAAATGGTATCACTTACTACGATTATCCTTCCGGTTACACCCCGTCCACTTTAGAAGGACAAACGGTAGATGGTTTTTATGAGAAGTTGCGCAAAAGTTTAGGTTTGGCTAATAACACTTATATTGATTTGGATGCTTTGTCACCTGATCAACTATCTGTTTCTATGTTTAGTCCTGATGAATTAATCACCAATAATTATATCACTCAATATTATGGATATGATTACACAGGAGAGAAGTTTAATGAGAATCCAACCTTTAAAGATTTCTTCACCAAAAAAGTGAATGGTAGCTATACGCGTGATATTGGTGCATTTAGACCAGTTTACATGGCAGGTTATATACAAGATAAGTTTGCGATTGATAATTTAAACTTTAACGTAGGTCTTCGCGTTGATCGTTTTGATGCTAATCAAAAACAATTAAAAGATAAATATTTAATGACCCCTGCTTATACGGTTGGTAATGTTCCAGGCGGGCTGGCAAATACTCCAGGCAATATTGGTGATGATTTTGTCCCTTACTTCTCAGTTCCAAACGATTATAGTACTGTAATTGGTTATCGTGATGGAGATGTTTGGTATGATAAGGATGGTAGAATTGTTTCTAATCCCGATATTTTGGTTCAACAAGCAGCAGGAAGTGGTAAATTATTTGTGGCTAGCACTGAAAGCAATCCGCAATCAACTTTTGCTTCTAAAGACTGGGATATTGATAATGTGTTTGAAGATTATACACCACAATACAGTATTATGCCACGTATTGCTTTCTCATTTCCTATTAGTGATCAGGCGTTGTTTTTTGCACATTACGATGTGTTAACTCAACGTCCTTCGAGCAATTTGCGTTTAGATCCTATTGATTACTTCACTTTAGCACAAAGTGCTCCATTAGTTAATAATGGTGGCTTGAAACCGGAAAAAACAACCGACTATGAAATTGGGTTTAAGCAAACCGTTAGTAAAAGTTCAGCAGTTACCATTTCTGCTTTTTATCGTGAATTGAAAAACCAAATTCAAGTTAGAAAGCTTGCATTTGCATATCCTTACGGATATACCACTTATGATAATATCGACTTTGGTACGGTTAAAGGTTTAACGCTGGCTTATGATATGCGTAGAACAGGTAATCTAAGATTGAACGCAAGTTACACCTTGCAGTTTGCTGACGGAACAGGTTCAGGTGCAAATACTAACTTAGAATTAACACAAACGGATCAACCAGATATCCGTATTATTTACCCACTCGATTTTGATCAACGCCACAATTTGGTGGCTTCATTAGACTATCGTTATCAAAGCGGTGCGGATTACAACGGACCTATTTGGTTTGGCAAGCAATTTTTTGCAAACGTGGGTGCGAACTTTGTATTTAGAGTAAACTCTGGAACTCCATATACCAACCAAAGCCGCCCAACACAAGAAGCCAACGCAATTGGATGGCAAGATAATGGTCAGCGTGCAGTGGAAGGTGGTTTAAATGGTTCGCGCACTCCATGGCAGTTTAGAACTGACATGAGAATAAATAAGGTATTTGAAGTCAAAATAGGAAGCAAGAAAACGGCTGACGTTGAAATTTATTTGCAAATACAAAACTTGTTTAGTACCAAGAACGTGGTTAACGTTTATCGTGTAACAGGTAATGCAGAAGATGATGGATATATTCAATCGCTTGACGGACAGCAGTCAGCTGAATCAAAAGGAGATCCACAAGCTTTTGTTGACCAGTATAATCTCAAGTTAAAAAACCCTAATAATTACAGCATACCTCGTAGAGCAAGATTAGGAGTTGCGTTTAATTTTTAATTCATAATTATTCAACAAAAAAAATTACACCGATGACAAACTATAAATTATTACTTCTCACAGGCGTCCTGTTAATTTCAGGTATCGCTAATGCCGACAAAAATAAAGGTACCCGACCAGTGCCTTTTCAAGCACAAAAGATTACTGCCGGAAATTGTCCGAATACCACCGCACAAGTTGATTTAAATATCAATAATGTGCGTGCAAAAATATTGAATGGTGGAGATATGTGGTGGGATCCAATTGCTCAAATTAATTATTATGAAGTACCCATAGGTAGCAATAAAAATTCGTTATATACCGGGGCCGTTTGGATTGCAGGATACGATGCCAGTAATGTACTAAAGGTGGCAGCCCAAACGTATCGTCAATCAGGAGCTAATGACTTTTGGGGCGGGCCAATTAGTAAAGACCCTGTGAATGGATTAACTTCAATTAGTGATGCAAGATGCGATGAGTTTGACCGCTTCTGGGAAATTACAAAAGCAGAAGTGGAAGCATTTGTGAATGGAGGCGATGCAACTCCGGTTATAAAGGAATGGCCTGGCAATGGATCAACAGCTAATAACGAGTTGCCACTTCTTGCTCCATTTATAGATGTTGACAATGATGGGATTTATGACTATACTAAAGGTGATTATCCTGCCTATAATTTATCAGGCGACTATCCTTTCGATTCAACAGTAAATTCTACTGTTTGTAACGATTATCTTTTTGGTGATAAAACCTTATGGTGGGTGTTTAATGATGTAGGTAATATTCACGGTGAAACCAATAGCGATCCAATTGGTATTGAAGTTAGGGCGCAGGCATTTGTATTTAAAACTGCAGATGAGATTAATAACATGACTTTTAGTAAATATCAGGTGATTAATAGGTCAAGTGAGGCATTAAACCAGACCTATATGGGTCAATGGGCTGACCCTGATTTGGGAAATGCTGCTGATGATTATGTAGGTTGCGATGTGAAACTTGGACTTGGTTTTGTTTATAACGGTGATCCGGATGATGAGGGAGCTGCAGGATATGGAACTAATCCTCCTGCCTGCGGTATCGATTTTTTTCAAGGTCCGTTGGCAGATATAGGTGATGGAATTGATAATGACAAGGATGGAACCATTGACGAACCGGGTGAGCAAATCATTATGTCGAAATTCATGTATTATAAAAATACAAATCAAACACCTGATGGAAACCCGTTTGTTACTGATGATTATTACCAATATCTGGATGGAAAATGGTTAGATGGATTATTGGTTGTTCATGGTGGTGACGGACGCGCTGATCAAACTTTACCGCCTTGTAATTATATGTTTCCGGGCGATTTAAAAGGAGGCTCAACTGATCCTGATTTTCCAGATGACTGGAATATGTCATCAGCTGGAATAGCGGCAGACGATATGCGTTTTATACAATCGGCAGGAACTTTTACGCTTGCACCGGGTGCTGTAAATTATATTACAACAGGCGTGGTTTGGGCGAAAGCAAGTAACGGTGGCCCACTGGCCTCTGTTAACCTTATAAAACTTGCAGATCAAAAGGCGCAGGCTTTATTTGATAATTGCTTTAAAGTATTAGATGGACCCGATGCACCAAATTTGGCGATTCGCGAATTGGATCAACAATTGGTTTTGAGTTTTGAAAACACAAAGGGTGTTAAAGTAGAAAGATATAATCAGATAGATCCTACCATCCCAGGTCAGGTGCCTGATACCGGTGGATCATTTATCTCTCTTTCTGATGACGAACGTTCCTATAAATTCCAAGGATATAAATTATATCAGTTAAAGAATAAAAATGTTAGTGCTAACGAACTGGAAGACATTTCTAAAGCCAAGTTGGTGTTACAAATCGATATTAAGGATACCATTAAAGAAATTGTAAATTTCAATTATGATAATGCGCTTAATGTTTGGACACCGGTTAAGAAAACAGAAAATGTAAATGCTGGTTTAAAGCATACAGTTTCTTTGACAAACGATTTCTTCACCGGTCAACGACTAATTAATTACCGTCCTTATTATTATATGGTGGTATCTTATGCATATAATAAATATCGTCAGTTTGATGTAACAAACGCTTCCTTCACGCAGTCGAAACCTTATGTGCAAG
>JANNXV010000090.1:0-2198 GCA_031409815.1 Bacteroidota bacterium | reverse complement strand
GATTGAGAAACCAGATAGTAAGAATGTGATGCAGTGTTTGCATTCACAGTTAAATCAGTATAAGTAGTTTGACCAAACGTACTCACCGAATCATACAAAGTACCATCTCTCCAAATTTCATATTCATTAAAGTTGGTACTTACACTCAGTGGAGTTACCCACGATAATTGCACATTACCATTCGGTAGTACCGAAGCACAGCGCAGACTTGGATTAAATACCACATTACCTAAATACGTAAAAGTATTTGCAGCAATATTAGATTGAGAAACACAACCGCTATTATCAATAACCGTAATCTGATGTTGCAACGGAATACTACATGAAATTATATTTTGTGTGGCTGTTAGCCCTGCTGTTCCTGCACCAAATGATGACCAGACGCTACCTGCATTGTAATTAGAATTGGTGGTGTAAATACCACCGGTAGTTGAAGGTAATAAGGGTTGCGCTGTCCAAGTTAAATTAGCTAAACCGGGGTTTGAAGTAGTGTTTGTGTTTGCGGTAGTAAGATAAATGGTAGCCAGAGTTACAGAGGCTAATGAAGTTTGAATTGTAGCTGCATCACAACCTGCTTTGGTTAATACATAATAGTATTGAGGAGCTGTATTTCCGCAACCACAAGTATGTGTATAAGTTGGAGTTAGTTTTGCCGGAACGGTACCAACTAAAGTATAAGGTCCGCCAATGTTTGTTGCATGATAAATTTCATATTTATCAAAGTAATTACTGGTGTTAACAGCAGGTATCCATGTCAATGTAACATTTCCATTGGCAGCCACACTTAGGCAACGCAAGTTTGGTGGATCAATAACCGGTGTTGCACTAAACAATGAATCTCCATCATAAGTTGACCTCATTGTGCAGGTTACTGAATTATCATCTATCTCAATATAGTAATTCAAAGAATCAGCACATACTGAAACAGGGTCATTATAGGTAAGGGGTGCATTATTAGCAGAGGTGCCAATTAAAGTATAACCGGAGGTATGTGGAAGATTTTCTTTATAAATCTTGTAACTTAAATAGGATGAAAATGGCGGAGTATGTGGAGCATTCCAAGTTAAAACTGCATTAGTGCCAACTTGGTTAACATTAAGGATAATTGGTTTTAAAGTATCAGAAGAAATAGAAAAAGTTTTTCCGCAATCATCGCGTGTTCTAACATAGTAGGAGCGTGTTTGTGTTTGTGATACAACAATATTTACATCTGTAAAAGTATTGGTGTTGTAATTCAAAACACTATCAAGCAAGATATATGGCGCAAGCCCTCCAAGTTGCGATCGGTAAATGAAGTAGCCACCGAAATCCGCACCGGTATCGGCAGGTGCCGGAATAATCCAACTCAGTTTTACATTCGAAACATTAACAGGAGGAACTACTGAAATACATTTTAAAGTAGGTGGTAAAGGAGGAATACCTGTTGTTGTAATAGTATCAAGTGATGATAGAGAAACGCATCCGCTGCTATCACTTACCGAAACCCGGTAAATAATCGTATCAGTACAACCTACCGCTAATACATCTTGAATATTATTTACAGTAACAGTGGTATCAACATAGGCCCAACTACCCAGTGAAAGTCGTTTGCGTTCTACATAATATTTTTGTTTAGCATGAGGTGGAAAATTGCTCGCTAAATTTTGAACCATGTGATTCCAACTCAAGCTTACTGTATTACCAGCTATGGTAGCATTGAGGTCAATGGTTTGTAACGTGTCTGATGATTTGGAAAGTGTATTACTATCACAACCACATTTTGTCATCATGTAATAAAAATAGGGCTGTTGTTGTGCGTTAATCGGAACATCCGTATAACTAAGCTGATTATAATTTAGCACACTATCTATCAAAGTATAGGGTCCGTTTCGGTTAGAAGCTCGGTAAATTTCATAACTGTAGAAACTACCAAACGAATCAATGGGCCAGGGTTTTAACCAACTTAAAGTAACGTCACCAGTATTATCTACTGATGCGCATCTTAATTTAGGTGCATCTAAAGTGTCGGGCTCTACTACCATTACCGAAAAACCATAATAGTTGATAGCAGGAGCAGGGCACCCATTGTCCCAAGCCTTAAGCACAAAATTATAGTAGTTGCTAAATCTTGCACAACTTCCGCCTGAAGCACCCACCAATGAACCTCCGCGGTGAGCACAGGTTGTTACCCAAGTAAATGTTATTGGTTTGCCCCAGAT
>JANNXV010000089.1:0-2730 GCA_031409815.1 Bacteroidota bacterium | reverse complement strand
ACTCCAAACGATCTGGGGTGTTCTTCTTGTTTTTAGTGGTGATATAGCGTGAGGTGCCTGGCATGTTACTGGTTTTGTGCTCAGTACATTCCATAATCACTTGTATTCTGCTGCCTTTCTTAGCCATTGTTAATAATTTTTAGAAACGGGTGGCAAAGATAAAATAATTATTGAAAGTAGCAATCAAAAACAAGCACATAAGGAACTTAATTAATTATTTATGCTTGTTCAATCCTGTAAAAGTACTTTCCTCTTTCATTAGTAATTCTATTTCTTCAATTTTATTGGGTAACGATTGACTCATTACCCTAAAACCGTCATTGGTGATTAATACATCATCTTCAATTCGAATTCCAATGTTCCACCATTTTTTATCGCAAGCAGCATTTTCAGGAATGTAGATACCCGGCTCAACAGTAATTACCTGGTTCGGCTTTAGCTCACCATAAGTACCGGCATCATGCACTTCAAGCCCCAGATAATGTGAAGTACTGTGCATAAAATAGGTTTTGGCTTCATCTTCTGATTTAATAATACCCAGTTTTTTAAGCCCATTGGCAATAACTTTATAGGCTGCGTAGTGTGGGTCTTTGAAATTGTAGCCGGGTTTGCACTCCTGAAAACCAGCCTGTTGAGCATCATAAACCAATTGGTAAATTAATTTTTGCTCTTCACTAAATTTACCATTTACTGGAATTGTGCGAGTAATATCAGCAGTATATCCATGATACTCAGCACCCATATCCACTAATAAAACGTCATTAGAATTTAATTTCTTTCTATTAAATGTATAATGCAAAACACAAGAGTTGGCAGCTCCACCAACAATAGAAGGATAACCGGGGTATTCTGACCCGTTCATTTTCATATAGTACTCTACAATTGCCTGCGCCTGAAATTCTGTAAAACCAGGCTCTACTGCACGCATCATTTCTTTAAATCCATCAATAGTCATATCAATGGCCTTTTGCATAAGTGCTACTTCTTCAGGCTTTTTAAATTGCCTCAGTTGAGCCATGTATTTAGCTGCTTTACTAGAGTCGTATTTGTCAAGATAACCACCCGTTTTTTGTTTAAAGTCAGCCACTAGTCCAGCAAGATCCATTTTTTCATCACTATCTATATTAGGGTCTTTTGGTAAAACCACCAGAATATGATCCATACTTTTGAAAGGAATGTCCATATTCTTAAAGGCTGTATTATCAAAAACAGCCTGACAAACCAGATTCTGTTTGGTTCCTTCGACTCCTTGCCTTTTGCCTGTCCAGGTTTCTTGTCGTGAATTTCTTGGCTGCACAAATAAAAGTTCTTTGCAGGTACTTCCATTGACCATTTCTTCCTCTTTAAAAATTACCAACATTGAGTTGGGTTCAAGATACCCGGTTAAATAATAGAAATCCGGATCCTGACTATATTGAAAATCAACATCATTAGAACGATTCCGGATTGGATTTGAGAAAAAGACGGCTACCGATTTTTCAGGCATCAATTGCCTTAATGCTTCTCTTCTTTCAGTATGAAAAGCAACTGGCAATCGATCCGTATCATCCCATTGTGCACAAACATTCAAATTGATAAATAGGCATAAAAAAGCCGGTAGTCTGCTTATCATGATTCGAAGATAAATCATTAAAACAAACTACCGGATGTATCCCAAATGTAAAATGAGGGATTAAATATTGAAGGAGATTATATTTTACCTTTTGTTATGGCTCTTGAAATAGCTTCAGTAATACCAATTTTATTGATGGTTCTTAAAGCTGAAGTGCTCACTTTCAATCTAATCCATTCGCCTGTTTCGGGCATGAAAAATTTCTTAACATGCAAATTTGGATTAAATCTGCGCTTGGTTTTAGCATTAGAATGGCTTACGTTATTACCAACGATTGAAGTTTTTCCGGTTAAATCACAAATCTTAGACATGACAGTATTTTTTTTAAGGGACGGCAAATGTAAGCAAAAAAGCATTTGAAAATTAGTTTTTTTTATCTTCTATTCAACATCCAAAAAGCATTACTTGTTTATTACTAGTTTTTTTGTGATTCTGCTTTTATTCGAATTCACAGTTATCGTATAAATTCCATTGTCTAAGGATCGGGTAGCTAAGGTAATATTGTTTTGTCCTTCGGGTAAAGTACCTAAGTTAATTTGTGAGATAAGCTCGCCAATAATATTATGGATTTCAATCAAAACGGGGGTACTTCTATTGAGATTAATCAGCATAGTTGCTTCATTTGTTGCAGGATTTGGATAAACCCAGATTGTATTTAAAGTTTCATCGGCCAGTTCATCCAATCCAACCAAAAATGAGCTCAGATTTGCAGGATTTCCACTTATTGAGAAATCGGTATCTAAAATTTCAATTCCATCCAAATAATGGTGTTCAACCGTTGCGCCTACATTGGTTAGTATTTTGGTATAGGTACATGGAATCTTATTGGCTCCAGCTGAAGAAAGAACATAAGGCGCTATATTTAAAAATGTGCAGGTTCCATTTGTTTGAGTCAAGCCTGAAGTCGCGTTTGTTTGATTAGTCCAAAGTCCGCTATTACTATTAAAGGCACGAAAATGAACATCGGGATTAATGTTTTCATTGGTTCCAAAAGCAAGCGTGTCAGTATCCATCCAGCCAAAAAAAAGTTTATCGCCAGTCCAAGTTCTTGCAACCTGAGCTCTATTGTTTTCAGCAACAAAACCGGTTGTACTTGGAAAAAACCCCTCGAAAGTTTC
>JANNXV010000088.1:0-11410 GCA_031409815.1 Bacteroidota bacterium | reverse complement strand
TGAGTTGCTCTCCAGCATTGCTCATTTCCGTTTAATCTCTATTACAAATGTAAACCCTATTCAGGACTAATAAATGAAATGTAAATTTGTATCAGGATTATAAACTAAAAACTGTCAACTAATTTCAGGACGGCACAGGGGTGGAAACTCTGCTGGGACAGAAAATGTGCCCTTATCAAAGTTTAACTAATTTCTCTATCCCAATCAGCTTATTATCATTAAACACTCGGCACAAATAAAAACCCGGTGATAATTGTGATAAAGAATATTTTTTTTGCATTTGGTTTTTATTGAGTTGGTCAGTAAGTAGAATACGGCCCGTAGCAGGTTCTATAAACTCAACTGTGGATTCAGATGAAAATGCTTTCTTTAATGTGACCATTACATTTCCCTTAGTTGGGTTGGGATAAAGGCTTAAATCATTTTTTACATTGTCGTTTGCTGTAAATATGCTTGGCGATAGCTTTCTTAATTGAGCAGACGAAAACTGTGCTGCTACGTTTGTACCTGTATCCTGTAAAACTTCAGTTGTTATTGTTACATCTGTTACACTGTCAACTGGGCTTACTGAAAATGTTTTAAAAGTTCCACAACCATCACAGTTATAAGTGTAGCTGTATAGGCTGTCATTCTGTTGTGCGGATATGTTAAGGCTAATTATAACCAGCAACATTATCATCATTATGTTTTTTTTATTTTTCATATTGCCTGTTTTAAATCATTATTAAAGACTCATTGTATAATTATTTTTATTGCCTGCTGTGCCGTTCCATTATCAATGCTCAAAACATAGTTGCCGGGAGCCATGCTTTCACTGAAATTCAGATCTTCGTTATGTTCTCCAATTATTCTATGCTCATTGTTTATAAAAGTTTTAACCAACATTCCATTAATATTAAACAACCGAACAGATAAATTTTCATCTTTATTTAAGGTGTATTTTAATTGCGCATGAGTCTGAACAGGATTAGGATAAATTAAAGGTGCCATAGTTACAACTGAAAAATCAATTAACCCTATGTTTAATCCTGAAATATATCTTGCTAAAGCGAAATTCCAATAATTACCAATATGTGATCCTCCACATGTAACTAATTTGCCATCTGATTGAATGGCTAAACCATCAATTATATCCCAGTCTCCAGCAAAATCTGTTATTACAATTCCGCCATTTCCAAATGTATTATCTAAAGAACCATTTGCGTTATAGCGAACCAATGCAAAATTTATATTCGGCTCACCACTATACCCTGCTGCAACAATTTTACCATCTGACTGAATTTTAATTTCATTTATGATATCGCGATTTGGGCCTATTGCAGTTATTACCTTTCCATTTGAATTAAAGCTGCTATCTAAAATACCATCTGAATTATATCTCGCCAAGGCAAATTCCCAGTTTTGACCTGTTCCTGTAAAATCTGTTCCACCACCTACCACAATTTTTCCGTCCAGTTGAACTTCACAGGAAATAATACTTTCGAGGTTAGACCCCATGTCAGTTAAAACTATTCCATTTCCATTAAAACTGCTATCCAATATTCCTGTTGAGTCATATCGTGCTACTGCAAAGTCAGTCCCGTTAACGTAGCCAGCTACAATTATTCTCTCATCAGCCTGCAAAACCATTGATTCTAAAATCATATTTTGACTTAAGGACAGCACTATACCCGTACTATTAAAACTGGTATCTAAAATTCCTGATGAATTATATCTTGCTAAGGCAAAAGTTCCTGCAATATAAATTTTGCCTGATGGAATCACTTTTACTGAATTTGCATAATCATCGCCAGAAGTAACGGATGTTATTTGAATACCATTATTTCCGAAACCAGAATCTAAAACGCCACTTGTATCATAGCGGGCGAGGACAAAATCAGCAGTTGGGCCGTTATAAGATTCACCTCCCACAACTATTTTCCCATCAGTTTGCAAATCTATGCACCATATCTGATCATTTCCTGAGGAAACATTTGTAATTACCTTTCCATTAATACCAAATGTGGAATCCAACAATCCATTTGAATGGTACCGTACAAGGGCAAAATCATAAGTTCCATTTTTATAACAACCCGCGCTCACAATTTTTCCATCCGGTTGAATTGCAATTGCAAATCCTCTTGAAGTGTAGTTTCCAAATGAAGTAATAACTTTTCCATTTCCGTTAAAACTGGTATCAAGCGCACCAGGTAGTTGTGCAATAGACCAATTTGATATCAGAACAAGCAAGAAAATACGTAATTTACCTTTAAATAACATGACTTAAATTTTTATTAATATATGCTAACTTGATAATTAATTACTCCTGAATCATAGTCTTTAATATCTCCCCTGATATCAACCACAATATTTTTAAAAGTAACTGTAGTACCTAAGGGCACATTGGAAACTAAACTTACTGATTTACATTCATTGATGGATCTGCCGTCTTTGAAATTGGCAATCACATGAACATTTAATGTAGTAGTACCGGAATTAAAGGTAGCATTATTGTCGAAATCCTTATAAAACTGGTATTCCCCGCTTGAATTTAAGCCCAGAGTGCCTAATGGTGTTCCGGTTGGACTGCATCCGGGCGGACTACTGGTTGCAGTGAACTCAACAATATTTACACCCCCGATGGTGGTTAATGATCCACTTGGAGAACCAGATTGAGCTCTAAATCCAACCGTAACAACCGGTGAGGACCAATAATTATAAATCTCGGTGAAGTTGGTGGTTGCTATATATTTTCTAATATCTGTGCCGAGTATGCCAAAAGTTTTTGACCCACCAGTGCAAAATGCGCATTGCTGTGTTTCATAATCTTCAGTAATCTCATCAAAATTGATCGGGCAGCTTCCAATATTATTTATCCCATAATATATTCCAAGATCAGGACCAACATTAAACCACATGCCTTCTGTGTAAGGCAATGCAAAATAAAGGGGCAATTGACCGGTACCCGGCCTGGTTAACTGATATAGACCAAAACCAAAGGCATACCTTAGATTTGCAGAGCTATTGAGCGTGCTCGTATTATAATCATTTGCGAATAAATCTGTTTCACAAATACTTAATACATCTCCTTTTGCCCAGTTAAGAGGATCATAAGTATGGGTATTTAAAGTAAAGGAATGATAAAATAACTTATCCATTATTGGATGTTCAACTTTTTTTATCCTTGCTTCATTGGCAGGTATGGCAGGATTATCGTCTACTCTTCGATAAAAAGGCAGGTATTGAATTGCCGTTAACCTGGCATATCCGGGATCTCCACTTCCAGGAGTTGCATAATAGGAGGGAGCGGAATAGTTAATTGCATTATAACAATTATCGTTATTAGGGCTATGCGCAGTGGTACTACCTAAAATAATTTCCAACTCGTGGTGCTGCCCAGATGAGCTTCCTGCTACAATCTGTCCTGCTGCTACATGAGTAGAGCAGACTTTACATGTAACCGAACCAGGATAAGGCCAGCAAGAGGTTAAATACACTTGCGGATTGCCATTAATATAAAACCAAGGTGGCAGCCGTAACAAAGTAACCCATGCAACTTTGCTTTCAGTTTCAACTTTGCTAATAGAGTCATGGCTGCAATTTACACAAGGTATAGGGTAGCTTTTTTCTTCATAAGCAAAAGCTAATTTAGGATCATCAATTAAATCCTCTGCGTCAAAATGGTGGTAATGTGGCACACCAACAAATGGCATTTGTTTATAACCCATTACCCATAATCGTTTAAAAATATAGTCCACATAATCGCGTTGAGGAAGCTCAAAATAATCACTTATTTTATCGTTCATCACTTCCTTTAAATCAATTTCAGTCCCTTCGCAACTATCAAGCAAAGCCGCGTAGCTAATATGCCACGAACTATCAACAACTGCCTGGCAACTGTGGTAAACAAAGCTTTTTATTAATGAATCGCTAGATACTTCAATTAAACCCACAGTGAGCATTTTTAATAAATTTTTAATAACCGGAATAAATTTACCTGGCTGATTGAACTTAATAACTTCAGCAGTTATAGTGTCGCCATTTACTGAATTTAAGACACAATAAATATTTCCTAAAAAATCAAGGGTAATGTCTGATGGTTCATTCGGATAGTTTAATGTATCATTATAATTAATTACCCAATTAATATTACCGTCTAAAGTATAGTTTACAATAAATAAATCAAAATCTGCTTGCTCGGTCCAAACTTTTCCAGCAACTAATATTTCATTATCATGATTCATAATTACCTTAACTCCAAAATCATCACCATTAAGTATTCCTTTAAAAGTTTGTTTCCATTGTTGAGTTCCGGAGTTTGAATAGAGTATAGTAATTATTTTACTATTGAATGAAGTATCTTCTTCGGTTACCGAGGTTCCGGTTACAACCACATAATTGCCCACTGTTTTTATTGAAGCAATTTCATCATCCTCACCATCTTCATCAAACAATGCATACCATGCAACGCTTCCTGTTGATTCATATCTAATTGTCAAGTAATCTCTCTTACCATCATTTATGGAATATCCTCCAATATAAACACAATTGGTATTATCAATGGCTAAATCATTGCAACGATCATCTTCACGATCCTTTCCGTTAAAATAAGTTTGATATGCTAACACACCCTCTGCATTAACACAACGTAATCCAATATCCCAAGTTCCGGATTGAAAAATATCGTATGCTAAAACTAAATTACCATTCGGACAAGCATCAAGGCCCTTTATTACTTCGTCATCAGAACTATCAATTGAATAAATCCAAACCAATTCTCCTTCGCTATTATACTTTTCAAGAAATATATCTAAGTTGCCAAGAGAATCAGAATTACCAGTAACATAAACATTAAAAGAGCGATCAACTAAAATAAAAGAACCTTCATTTAATCCAATAGATGCCTCTGAAATAACAGACCAGTCAATTACTCCATTACTCAGAATCTTATAAACAGCTACACTGGTTTTATCATCATTAGCACCAATGCTACCGGTTAAATACACATTATCATTATTATCAACCGCTATTGAATTTAGATAGTCATCTAAATTACTTTCTCCGTTAATTGTAATTTTAAAAACAGTATCACTATTAGGACTAAGCTTGTAAATTCTCCAATCGGTTCCATTACTATCGTTATCAAAAGTTCCGGCAGCATAAATAAAGCCTTCGCTATCGGTAACAATATGTAATTTGCCTATTGAATTATCCGGTAATTTTTTAAACCATTCTTGATTTACATTCTGCGCCTGTAAAGTAATATTGATTAAAAAGCTTAGGACAATTACGATTAGTTGTTTCATTTATTGGAGATTTGTTAAACAAATATAATCATTTTGAAGACCATAGATCACCTCATCTGGAGCAAGACTGAAGCAAGGCATACTTTGAGGGGTTTTGTGCCTTGCCATCAATAAAAATGCAAGTGAGTTGTAGAGGTAAGAATGATTTTAAGGAAGCGCACAAGTTAGCCACGCGGCAAGCCATACACAAAACTTGCGCGAGTGCGTGGAAGAATAGTTTATTCTTGAACCAATTTAATGATTTGATTCATTTTTGAATGACTGCATCTATATTTCTATATTTTTGTTTCAACCAAAAAAAAATTATGAAAATAAAATTTGTAGTACTATTTCTCTTTTTTGCCACTATCTCTAATGCTCAGTCAAACAAATCCGGAACCATCCAATTAGGTATTAATGGAGGTGTGTTTATAGCGGGAGTAAATACCGATATGAATCTCAAATCATCAGATTTAACAGAGAATAATGGAGATCCTGGGTTTGGAGCTAGTTTTGCTTTTAGAGCTCAATATGGAATTTCAAAGCGCTTTAGTGCAGGTTTGTATCTGCGAAAACAGGCGGATGCATTTGTTGCAGACAATAGTTCAGCAGGAGCCTATTTTAGTGAGTACGAGTTAACTATTGAGAGTTTAATTTATGGTGTTGAATTAAAATACTATCCGGTTTGTAATGAACGATTCGCATTTTATCTTGCTCCGTATGTGGGCATCTCAGATTCGAAAACCAATTTTATGAATGCGAATAAGAATAATGGAGGTGTGGGCAATCAATATATTGGAGATGATGACGGCACCGCTTCAGGAATTAATTTCGGATTAACAGCAGGCATCAACTGGTATTGGACCGATTATATCGGTATGTCAGCTGATTTGGGAATAAATGCTTCCTCACTAGATGGCGAGTTTAGCGATCCTTCTTACAAAGACTTGTATGAATACGAAACCAGCACTTTTGGAATTGTGGCTCAGATTGGCATTATTACAAAATTTGGTGGTAAGAAATAATTTTGATTGATATAAAGTTTTGGTATTTAATAAATTTCAAATATTAATCAATCATTAAAACAAATTGCAAAATATAATACTCGCTTTTGCGTTTAAACCATTCAATCTCAAAAACTCACTTATGTTTAAAAGGGCTTCATTAATTTTATTATGTGTTATTCTATTTAATAATGCATTTGCTCAAGAATTGGTTAATAAAAAGGGCACACCAATTTTGCCTAAAAAGGGCGAATGGGGAATTGGTTTTGATGTTGTGCCAATATTGAAATATGCAGGGAATATTTTTTATGATGCAGATAACAATAGTGATTTGAGTATTAATTATCCGCTAAGTATCACAGCAAGATATTTGCATACTGAAAACACAGCTTACCGCTTTTTAGCAAGTGTAGGTTTTATGAATACAAAAACTGACACACTAGTGCCAAAACAAGGAAGCACTAATACAAATGAGCAAGTTGCTGATGAAACGGTAGATAGTAAAACGAGCACCTTGTTGGGTTTCGGAATTCAAAAATGGTTTGGCAAATCAAGAGTACGAGGTTATTATGGTGGAGAAGCAGGATTTACTTTGAAAACGGCTAAAACTAAATATGATTTTGGAAATGAATTAGGAGCACAAAACCCGGTAAATGAACGCACCATTTTAAATAAACAAGGAACTACATTCGGTATTGGCGTGAGAGGTTTTTTAGGTGTTGAGGTTTATGTTGCTCCAAGAATATCGCTTAGCGCTGAATATGGATATAGCCCATTAGTTATTACAACCACCAAGGCCAATGAAATTAAGAGTGAGAAGTGGGATGGTAGTTCGGTGGTTACAGAAACATCGTCAACTAAAGGAAAAGTGAATACAGTTGCTTCTGCAACAGACAATCATAATGGTTCAATAAGTTTATTGTTTTACTTTTCGCGATAGTGCAAAGTTGGTAATCCGATTTTTAATGCTGAAAATCTTTACGAACTCTTGCCATCTCTCTTGTTGCTTCGGCTTTTTTTAGTGTTTCGCGTTTATCAAATGTTTTTTTACCGCGAGCCAGTCCAATTTCAAGTTTAGCATAACCGCGCTCGTTTATATAAATTCGAGTTGGAATAATAGTGGTTCCCTTTTCCTTAATTTTAGATTGCAGCTTTCGCAATTCAGTTTTGTTTAACAATAATTTTCGGTCGCGTTTAGGTTCATGATTATTGTAGGAACCTTCTTTGTACTCTGATATATGCAAGTTTTTTATCCAGAGCTCATCATTCTTAAAATAGCAAAATGAGTCGGTTAAACTGGCTTTGGCTTCGCGAATGGATTTGATTTCTGTGCCGGTTAACATAATTCCAGCCTCATAACTTGCTGTGATAAAATAGTTGAAAACAGCTCGTTTATTGGAGATATTAATAGTGGACTGGGGTTTCATTTTTTGTTATTCGTTGTTTATGGTTTATTGCTAATCAATGATAAACAATGAACAATAAACATATTACTTATCTCACAATCATCACCGGTATTTCAAGCTTATGACGAACCGCATCAACTGTAGTGCCTAAAATTAGGTCTTTTAAAGTAGTATGGCCGTGTGCGCCCATAACTAATAGATCGGCATTGTATTCTTTCACGATTTCTACAATAGCAATTTTTGGATTTCCGTAACCTACTTTTGCCTCACAATCGTAACCCATTTGACGAAGGTTTTCAGCATACTTAAAAATGTTTTCTAAGTCTGTAACACTTTCATAATCGCGCGAATCTTTTCCAAAAATAAAAGCCCCTGCACTTTCATTGATGTGTAGCAATAAGTATTTTGAGTCTTTTCTTCCAAGTGAAAGGGCATGACCAATCGTGTTATTTACTGCTTCGCTGAAATCAATTGCAATAGCAATACGGTAATAATTTTGAGGTTGTACTTTAAGTAATTCGGTAAATGATCCGTGTGGTACAAGAGAGGTTATTTCTTTTTGCTTTTGGATTAATGGGACAATTGTGATGTATATAAGAATGATTCCTGTTACTATTGCAAGCGGTACTACAATCCATTGTAAAGCAAAAGAATTTGGATATTCAACCAACCATCCTGATAATTGTTCATAAACCAATTCTACATTTAAACTTACAATAATTGCTGCACTTAGCCATGCAAGAATTTTTACATAACCGGGAATTACAAATTCTTTCATTTTATGTTTATCGCTTACAAAATGAATAAGTGGTATTACAGCAAACCCCAACTGCAAACTTAAGATCACCTGACTAAGAATAAGCATAGAGCCGCTTGCTGCTTCACCATAATATTGAATAACGATAAATGCAGGAATAATAGCAATGGAACGAGTGATGATTCTGCGCAACCAAGGCTGAATTCTTAGGTTGAGGTATCCTTCCATTACAATTTGTCCGGCTAAAGTGCCGGTAATGGTGGAGCTTTGCCCGGCACATAGTAATGCGACTGCAAATAGTATTGGTGCCCATTTTGTTCCCAATAATGGTTCAAGTAAACGATGTGCATCCATTATATCTGCAACCTGATAAAATCCATTTGAAAAAAATGCTGCTGCTGCAAGAATTAGAATAGCTGCATTAACAAAGAAGGCAGCGTTTAATGCGATAGCACTGTCAATAATATTATACCTTATGGCTTTTCTCAATTCAGGTGCAGTTCTGTCAAATTTACGCGTTTGCACGAGCGAAGAATGCAAGTATAAATTATGTGGCATTACTGTAGCTCCTATAATACCGATTGCTATATATAGTGCAGCACTGTTTGGCAACGAAGGAATAAAACCCTTCATCACATCACTCATTACGGGTTGTGCAAAAAACATTTGAGCAACAAAAGTTAACCCGATAATGAAAACCAAGGTGATGATAAATGCTTCCATTTTTCGAATACCATAGTTAAGCAGGAAGAGTAGGAGGAAGGTATCTAGCACACTAATTACAACTCCATATGTAAGCGGTAATCCAAACAAAAGTTTTAAACCGATAGCCATACCGAGCACTTCAGCTAAATCGCAGGCTGCGATTGCGATTTCTGCAAGTACATATAAAAATAAATTAATGGTTTTTGGGTAAAGTTCACGTGATGCTTGTGCAAGATCGCGGCCACGAACGATGCCTAATCGTGCGCTTAAACTTTGCAACAACAATGCAATGAGGTTACTCATCAATAACACCCAAATAAGTTTATATCCAAACTGGCTACCACCTGCAATGTCAGTTGCCCAGTTGCCTGGATCCATATAACCTACGCTAACTAAATATGCAGGTCCCATAAAGGCCAGCAACTTTCGTCCTAACCCCTTGTTGCGGTTTACATCAACGGAGGCATTTACCTCTGATAAGCTTGCAGTGGTTGATTTAGTTTTTGTCATGCTGATTGCGTGTTAAAATATTTTTAGCAATATCATAACTTATATGAATTTGTTTCTTCCCAATTTGAATTTCCATGCTTCGATCGAAAGCATGCACTTCTAAAACTTTAAAACGTACGCCAAGCTGAAAACCTGTTTTCTCTAAGTATTGGAGAAACTCAGGAGCATGTTCTGCCACTCCTGCAACTAAACCAGAGCTATTAACTTCAAGCAACGAGAGTGCAATAAAATTTGCCCCTGCAACATTTCCGTTTACATCAGGTATTGGATCGCCATGTGGATCGAACTTAGGATGATTTAATAATTTATCCAATCGCTCAATCAATTCTTCTGAGCTAACGTGCTCCAGTTCCTCTGCCATTGTGTGTACTTCGTCCCAACGAAATTTTAAATATTCCGTTAAAAAAACTTCCCACAAACGGTGTTTACGGATAATATTGAGTGCTAATTTCTCTCCCTTCTTAGTCACCCTAACTCCTTTATACCGCTCGTACTTTAAAAGGCTTTTTTCTGATAATTTGCGTAGCATATCAGTAACCGAAGCCGCTGTTGTGCTCAAAGAACCTGCAATATCATTGGTATAAACCAAACCATTGTTTTCGCTTGATAAATGATATATCGCTTTCAGGTAATTCTCTTCTGTTTGAGTAGCCATGTTTGAAAATTCGTGACAAATATAAAATATATTTTAGATGAGTCTAAATTATATTTTAGTAGAGTATCAAGAAACTAGCCATGTTAACGAAGAGAAAAATTCATTAATCTTGCGGCCATGTATAAGTTATTCATCCGCCCGTTTTTGTTTTTGTTTGATCCAGAGGCAGTGCACCATTTTGTTTTCAGGTTTTTAAAAATCTGTTTTAAAATTCCGGGTGTAAATAACGTAGTAGCGATGTTTCATAATGTAAATGATCCACAACTTTCAGTAAATATAATGGGTTTGCAGTTTAAAAATCGTGTTGGATTAGCTGCTGGTTTTGATAAGGATGCAAAACTGTATGATGAGCTTTCGACATTTGGTTTTGGTTTTATTGAAATAGGAACGGTTACTCCAAAGCCCCAACCCGGAAATGAAAAGCCAAGGATGTTTCGTTTACCCAAAGACAAAGCTTTGATAAATAGGATGGGATTTAATAACGATGGTGCTGATGCGGCTGCAGTAAGATTGAGAAAAAGAAATTCCAAAATAATTATTGGAGGAAATATTGGTAAAAACAAGAATACGCCTAACGAAAATGCGATTTCTGATTACGAATATGGTTTTAATGCATTGCTTGATGTGGTTGATTATTTTGTTGTGAATGTGAGTTCTCCAAATACACCCGGCTTGCGCGCTTTGCAGGAAAAGGAACCACTCACTGCTTTGCTCCAGCACTTGCAAAATTTAAATGAACAAAAGAAATCTCCTAAACCTATCCTCTTAAAAATTGCACCTGATTTAACTAATGAGCAATTGGATGAAATTGTGGATATTGTAAAACAAACAAAACTTTCAGGCATAATCGCTTCCAACACAACTATTTCGAGAGAAGGTTTACAATCTGAGGGTAATTTAACAAAAGAGCCCGGAGGTTTAAGCGGATTGCCTTTAAAGTCACGCTCTACAGAAGTAATTGGTTATCTGAGGAAGCGAACAGGAAAGGAATTGGTCATAATAGGTTCAGGTGGAATTTTTACTGCTGAAGATGCACAAGATAAAATAAATGCAGGCGCTGACTTAGTGCAGGTTTATACCGGTTTTATTTACGAGGGTCCAGGTATTGT
>JANNXV010000087.1:0-5973 GCA_031409815.1 Bacteroidota bacterium | reverse complement strand
ATGAGCCGGTGGAACAAATTTCTGCTGAAACAGCCTCTTTCTATTCAGTAAACAATGGGATTGGCTCACCACAAATTGCATTACGCGATGCTACCAATTTTTCGTTGGTGCATTTAGTATTTACCAATGCATTTGCAAATGGAATTACAAATACATTAACAGTTAATGATGTGAGAGATTTATCCAATAACCCGGTAGCCGTAAATACAAGCGCAACATTTACTTATTTCAACACAGTTACTGCCGACTCGTTTGATATTGTAATTAATGAAATACTATTTAATGCCCTTACAGGAGGAGTAGAGTTTCTTGAATTGTATAATCGCTCACAAAAGGTTATTGATTTAAAAGATTTGCAAATAGCACGAGAGGATTTAACCACCCATACGCTGGATGCTCCGGTGCTAATTTCAAGCAATTCACGATTATTATTGCCGGGCGAATATGTGTTGCTTTCTGATGATTCAATTAGAGTACAAAGTTTTTATCAATCCGCTTCAGGCCATTTTGTGAACATGAACTTGCCTGATTTATTAACTGATGAGGATATTATCTACGTATTGGATCTGTCTTCAAAAACCATTGACAAGCTGCATTATTTTTCAGATTGGCAGTTTCCATTATTAAATACAGTTGACGGTGTATCATTAGAGCGAATTAACTATGATAGGGCTACTCAAGATCAGAGTAACTGGCACTCTGCATCTGAAACTTCGGGTTTTGCCACACCTGGTTTACGCAACTCACAATACAGCGAAGTAATTAACGATGGAAGCACCCTAAATGTGTTGCCTGAAATATTTTCTCCTGACAATGACGGGTTTGATGATGTTGTTACTATTGCTTACCATTTTGACCAACCCGGATTTACTGCTACCGTGCAAGTCTTTGACGACCGTGGAAGGCGGATGACTCAGCTGGTAAAAAATGAATTATTGGGAACGGATGGATCTTGGAATTGGGATGGCATAAATGACAATAATGAAAAGGTAAGAATTGGCATATACATTATTTATATGGAAGCATTTAATTTGAATGGCGAAGTAAAGAAGTATAAAAGGGCATGCGTGGTGGCAGGTAAATTGTGAGGCTCATTATTGCAGTAAAAAAATAAATGACCATAAAAAACAAAGGCTGCCCCATGAAAAGGCAGCCTTTTGAAAAGCATTCCTCAAATATATTTAGGCTTTTTTAAACTAAGAAAAGTGACAGATTTATTAGGACATCATGTTAGTTAAGGTTGATCTTTTACAATAAATTTTCCATAAATATTTCGCTGATTGTTAAGCACTAAAGTATAATCGTATGTGCCTGATAAAAGATCTTTGATGTAAAACTCCGTTGCGTTAGTTGCGTTTGGATTGATAGTAATCGTTCTTAGGTTACGTCCATTAAAATCCTGCACCATTAAGGTTGCCGAATAGGTGTGACTAGGAATCACATAATTTAGTTTGATGGTTTCGTTTTGTTCATCAACTGACAGAACAGTAGCAGATAAATCCGCGTAAGCAGCTGAATTTACAATCATGTTGTTTGAAACAGGATATGTATACGCTGTGCACGATTCACTATTGCATAGTGTAATTTCAGCTGTTTCGTTTTGGGCTTTTACCTTTCCGGTTCCTAATAATGCAACTAACATAAATGTGGTTGCGAATAAGTTTGCTGTTTTCATTTTCTTGTTTTTAATAATGCTATACAAACATATTTCAACATAACAGCTGCCGTTTATGATAATGTATGATCTGTAGCTATGATTGTATATTTGGTTGTTTTGGTTGGTCAAAATGCAATGAGCCATTCATCCAAATAGAAGTGCTGAAACAGATTGCAACAGGTATTTGCTGTTAAAAAAATATTGAAAAGAAGAATTGTCGAAACGGAAAAAGTTAAACGGCTTCTTAGTAATATTGCTTTACAGAAAAACACCATATGATTTCGACAGTTATAATAGATGATGAACAAGAATGTATTGATGATTTAAATTATCTTATTCAAAAGCACGAGTTGCCGGTTAAAGTATTGGCTGCTGCTAACTCAGCCAACGATGGGTTGGCAGCCATACTTAAACACAAACCACAATTGGTTTTTTTAGACGTGGTGATGCCGGGTACTTCCGGTTTCGAAATGCTCGAACTTTTACCTAAACTCGATTTTCATTTGGTAATTACGACTTCGGTTGATAAATATGCGGTGCAAGCAATTCGTGCAAGTGCACTTGATTTTTTATTGAAACCGGTAAAAGCAAAAGAATTAAAGGAAGCCATTGATCGATCAATGGAAAAGCAATCAGCGCCCAGCAAAACCCAAATCAGTTTGTTGACTGATAATTTAAAGTCGAGAAATAAATCCATCAAAAAAATTGCATTAACCATTGCGGATGGAGTGCAACTGGTAAATATGGATGAGATATTTTATTTTGAATCGGACGGGAACTATACCACCGTGCATTTAAAGGGTGATAAAAATATTGTGGTAAGCAAGCCAATCGGACGATTTGAGGAATTAGTTGACGATACTCACTTTTTCAGAGTCCATAATTCGTTTCTTATCAATCTCAATCATGTAAGTAAGTTTGTTAGAAGCGATGGTGGTTATGTGGTTTTAGAAAATGGCAAATCCATAACAGTAGCAAGAAGTAAAAGAGATGCTTTATTAGAAGTACTGGGTAAGTTATAACCAAGTAAATCAATAACGCAGCAGACCCAACCTTAATCCTGAATGATCAGTGCTATTAATTTCAATACGGCCTATAAAATGGCCCTGGTTTGCTAAATATACATTCAAAGCCACCAATTATACATTGGAATCGAAAAAATCGATTGGGCGTATTTACTTTTGACTTTGTATAAAAAAACTGTTGATATGGTACAGATCATTCTTTATCCCTTGTTCGTTTTAGCCGGAGGAGCCGGGGTGTTTTTTTTCTTTAAAATGCGGTTAAAGAAAATTAATGTTGATCTCAACCAAAAAGTGGATAATGTAATGTCTTATTTGACTCCAGGTATAACACCCGCAATTTCCGGAAATAGTGGGTCGGAAGGAGTATTGGGCGGACTTGAATCGCTTGGAGATAAAATAGAACAAATTAAAAACTCTAAAACCGGTACATCAGTTCCGCCTCCGGCAGCAAATAACGAGTCGAAAGAAAAAACAGAAAATCTTAAAAAGCGGTTTGATAATTTGCAGGTGGTTAATGAACTTGGACAGCGCGTAACCTCATCGTTAAAGTTGGAAGAAACTTTTAAGCACTTGTATGAAACCATTAACTCGATTATGGATGCAGCTGTTTTTGAATTAGGAATTTTTACTTGGAGAGATAACCGCTGGAAAATTTTATCAAACATCGATATAAAAAACAACGGTGATATGGAATATAAAAATCATATTGCCGAATGGTGTTTGCAAAACAACCGCGAAATATTATTAGACGATGCAGAAAAGGATTTTGAGAGATATGTTTTTAAACCACTCAGCTTACAGGATGGCAGAATTCCTCAATCGATTATTTCATTTCCCGTTTATAGGCAGGATAAAGAAGTAGGTGCTATCACAGTAATGAGCTTTTCAAAAAAAGCTTTTAATGATTATCATATTGAAATGATTCGCTCATTGATTCCATACACCGCAGTAGCAATTGGCAACGCTTTAATTTATGGCGAGTTGCAAAACACCCAAACACAATTAATTCATAATGAGAAGATGGCTTCGTTAGGTCAAATTGCTTCGGGCATTGCACACGAAATTTTGAACCCGATCAATTTTGTAAATAGTTTCTCACAGTTGTCAATTGATCTTGTTCCGGAAATTGATTCAACAGAATCAAAGGAAGAACAAATTGAGCTGAAAACTCAGTTAGTAGGTAATCTTGATAAAATTCATTTACATGGTCAACGGGCATATAGTATCGTTAAAAGCATGATGTTATTAAGCCGCTCGGGTAATGGAGAAAAATCAAAAATTGATGTAAACCGCTCTATTGATGAATATTTAAATATTGCCATCAATGGGTTTAAAGGGAAAGTAAATGCTTTTGATTGCAAACTGGAAAAAGTAGTAGACAACAAATTGCCTTCTATTCAAATTGTGACGGAAGATTTTGGAACGGTGCTGCTCAATATTTTCAGCAATGCTTTTTATACCATGAATGAGAAACGAAAAAAAATCAATTCAATATCCAATGCATCAGCATTAATAAATTACGAGCCACAGTTAAACATAAAAACTGCATTAATAAATTCAGCAGTCGTTATCACCATTAGCGATAATGGACTTGGAATTCCGGAAGAGATATTAGGAAAAATATTTTTGCCTTTCTTTACTACCAAGCCAACGGGCGAAGGAACAGGGTTAGGTTTATCTATCAGCCACGATATTATTACCAAAGGCAGCAATGGAGAATTAAATGTTAAGAGTGAAATTGGAAAAGGCAGTGAGTTTAAAATTACAATACCATTCAAGGTGATTGAATAACATACTAATTTTAGCAAGCATCTATTAACCTGATTACATCATTAAAAAATAAAATTTAGCAAACATGACCTTAGCGCTACAAAATCCGTTTCCCGGTTTACGTTCTTTTGACTACGAAGAAAGTCATTTGTTTTTCGGTCGCGAACAACACATCAGTGATTTATTACGCAAGCTCGATCAAAACCATTTTGTTGCTATTGTTGGAACCAGCGGTTCTGGAAAGTCGTCATTAGTTCGTGCAGGATTATTACCTGCTATACACGATGGAAAATTAAGTGCCGACAATAAATCCTGGAAGATTACTTCTATGAAGCCAGGTAACACACCAATTAAGAATTTGGCAGAATCATTAATGCAAAAAAATGTTTTTGCAACCGGTGATAGGGATAAAGACAAGGAACTATTTGATCGTACTGAGACATTACTTCGCGATTCATCATTAGGTCTTGTGCAATCGGTAAGAAATCAGTTGCCGGCAAATACTAAACTTCTTATACTGCTCGATCAGTTTGAAGAAACGTTCCGCTTTTCTGGCGAAGGCGTTGAACACAATGATGCAGAATCAGAAAATTTCGTTAACCTGATAATTGATGCGGTACGTCAGCGTGATGTGCCGATTTATGTAATCCTCACTATACGATCCGACTTTTTAGGTGATTGCGTTCGGTTTGAAGGGTTGCCTGAAGCCATTAACGATGGGCATTATTTAGTGCCTCGTTTAAATGACAAACAAAATCGGTTAGCTATTACAGGACCGATTAATTATGCTAACGGAAAAATATCTCCACGACTAGTTCAGCAAGTAACCAATGAATTGGGCGATAACCCTGATCAGCTTCCGGTATTGCAACATGCATTAATGCGCACCTGGGATAAATGGGTGGAAACAGCAGAGGTGGGTGAGCCAATGGATATTCGTCATTATGAGATGATAGGAACCATGCATAATGCGTTATCTAATCATGCTGATGAGGCTTTTAATGAATTATCAAATGAAAAACAAAAGAAACTTCTCGAATCGATTTTAAAATGCCTTACGGTAAAAACAGGTGAAAACCGAGGGGTAAGAAGACCCACTTCAGTAGCAGCACTTATGCAAATTACAGGTGCGTCATTTGAAGAGCTGGTAGAAGTATTGCATCCATTCCGAAAAGCAGGACGCACGTTTATTCTTCCGGCAGAGGAAAATCAAATTACCACAACAACAGTTCTTGATATTTCGCACGAGAGTTTGATGCGAGGTTGGGAGCGTTTAAAAAAATGGGTGGATGAGGAAACCGATTCATCAGAAATATATCAAAGACTTTGTAGCGGGGCTTTATTATATAAAGAAGGAAGAGCAGCACTTTGGCGAGATCCTGAATTGCAATTAGCATTGGATTGGAAAGAAAAAAATAATCCCAATGAAGCATGGGCACTTCAATATAACGAGCATTTTGGTGCAGCCATCAATTTTTTAGAGGCAAGCAAAAATGAACGTGCCATTGAATTAAGCAATAA
>JANNXV010000086.1:0-59879 GCA_031409815.1 Bacteroidota bacterium | reverse complement strand
GGTTTATCAGTTTCAAAATGTTTTTTTAGTAAAAGGCGAAAGTGTGTGTGATGGGAAAAAATTATTGGAGTGCGAAATGAAAATTGTGATTACGTGAGCGAACTAAAAGTTGAGTTAGAATTAAATATACGTTTTAGCGATACCGATGCAATGGGTGTTGTTTGGCATGGTAACTACCTGCGCTTTTTTGAAGATGCACGAGAAGCATTTGGAAACAATTTTGCTCTCCGTTATTTGGATATGTACCATGAAGGTTATTTTACTCCGATAGTAAAATCAGAAATCAATCATAAGTCGCCCTTGTACTATGGTGATAAAGTAAAAGCAATTGCAACATTAATTCCCACAAGAGCTGCTAAATTAATTTTTAACTATGAAATTATTAATCTAACCAAGAATAGTTTAAGTGCAACAGGAAGTACAGTCCAGGTTTTTTTAACTGCCAATACCCGAACCCTCGAACTAAATAAGCCTGAATTTATCATTGCCTGGGAAAAAAAAATGAAGCTTAACGATTAATAGCTTATTGTGAGAATATTTATCGGAGCTGAAAATGCAATTACTCCAATAGGAAACACAGCTGAGGAAAACTTTCAATCCCTTTGTGATTGCATTTCTGGTATTCAATTATTTAAAGGTATTGGTTTTAATAAGCAGGATGTTTATTTAGCCAAAACAGCTTTTGCAGAAACAACTAAATTTCAAACACTGATTGAAAAATGTTTGAGTGAACTTAAATCAAAAGTAGATGAGAATATTTTCATTTCACAAAAAACTGTTTTTATACTTAGCACCACAAAAGCCGATATAGAACAACATTTGGTAGATGCCATTGGAATATCAGCACTGGCTATCAAGCAAAAATTTGAACTTTATAATGATCCCATAACCGTTTGCAATGCTTGTACCTCAGGCGTGCAGGCCATTAACCTTGGAGCAGCTTTAATTAAGGCCGGATTGTATGATCATGCAATTGTTGCTGGATGTGATGTGATTTCAAATTTTGTTTTGTACGGCTTTCAGTCCTTATTTGCCATAAGCGATGAGCCTTGCGCTCCCTACGATTTAAACCGAAAGGGGTTGACACTCGGAGAAGCTTGTGCTGCTATGGTACTTTCAAAAAATAAAACTGTTTTCAGTGATTCTCCGCAAGAATATATTTCCGGTTCTTCTTCCAATGATGCCAATCATATTTCAGGACCATCAAGAACGGGAGAAGGATTATTTCGATCAGTAAAAAACACACTTGCCTCGGCAAACATCAATGCAAGTGAAATAGATTTTATTTCCGCGCACGGAACAGCAACTGTTTACAATGATGAAATGGAGGCCATTGCATTTGAACGGCTAGGAATGAATCAGATTCCATTGAATAGTTTAAAAGGATATTTCGGCCATACATTGGGAGCAGCAGGAGTTTTGGAAACTGCGATTAGTATGCAATCGATGCGAAACAATTTCTTGATCAGGAGTATCGGTTTTAATAAACCCGGCACTACAAAGGAGCTAAAGGTTTTAACTCAAAACAAACAAACAGAAGTAAACTGCATATTAAAAACCGCTTCAGGATTCGGTGGTGCAAATGCCTCTTTAATTTTACGAAAGATATGAGCTTTATTACCTCTTATTGTCATATTTCAAACGATACATGTTTTGTAAACGGAAAATTAGTTCTCAACCGCAATGATGAACAAGGAAGTGATTGGCTTAAACAACTATATAAAAAACTGGCCATTGATTATCCGAAATTTTATAAGATGGATGCGCTTTCAAAACTTGCATTCATTGGATCAGAATTAATAAAAAATGAAAACAAGGGCATAAAAAGTTATACTGATAATGACATAGCGTTAATCTTCTCCAACCGCAACTCATCTGCCGACACAGATGTAAAGTTTCATAACTCATACACAAATGAAGCATTACCAAGCCCAGCATTGTTTGTTTACACTTTACCCAATATTTTAATCGGAGAAATTGCAATCAGGAATCAATGGTATGGAGAAAATCTATTTTTTATCGTGCCTGAATTTAATGCTGATTTTTTTCAACAGTATGTTGAGATTCTGATACAAAAAAATTCAAAAGCATTTCTTTGCGGTTGGGTAGATGTTTTAGAAAACAATATTGAAGCTTTCTTGTTCTTTATTGAAGAATCAGATAGCACTAGCTTGAAATTACCTCTTACATCAAAAATATTATCAAATTTGTTCCCGATTAATCGGGATAAGTAAATTTATGGAAGCACTAAAAGAAAATTTAAAAAAGCAAATCATAGAACAGTTAAACCTGGAAGATCTTAAACCCGAAGATATTAAGGACGATGCACCATTGTTTGGGGAAGGATTAGGGTTGGATTCAATTGACGCACTGGAATTAATTGTTTTACTCGAAAAATACCACGGCATACAAATGACTAACCCTGAAGACGGGAAAAAAGTATTTGTTTCTGTTAACTCATTGGCAGATTTTATTACCAGCCAAAAGAAATAGTTTTTCATTTATCGAATGGCGGTTTATATTACGGGTATTGGAATTGTTTCAGCAATTGGTTTGAATGTGGAAGAGAATTTTGCTGCATTAAAAAACCAACGCACCGGAATTGAAACGATCAAATATCTTTCCTGCAAGAAAAATATTCTGGTTGGGGAAGTCAAATTGTCGAACGAGGAATTGATAAAAAAATACAAAGTAAAAACTTCCGTTATCTCACGCACTTCATTGCTGGGTATTGCAGCGGCAACAGAATCGTGGGGCAATAACCAGCATGATAAAGACATCCGAACAGGTTTTATTTCTGCTTCATCGGTGGGTGGAATGGACAGAACAGAGAACTATTTTAAGCAAAAACACGAAGGGAAAGTTCCGGATATTTCATTGCTTGCAACACACGATACCGGAAACACTTCTGAAAAAATTGCAGAAGCCTTAGGATTTTCAGGATACATTAACACACTTTCAACTGCCTGTTCCTCTTCTGCAAATTCCATTATGCTGGGTGCAAGAATGATGGAGCAAAATAAGTTAGATCGCGTATTGGTTGGCGGAACAGATGCATTGACATTGTTTACCATTAGTGGCTTTCATTCGTTAATGATATTTGATAAAGAATGGTGCAAACCATTTGATGAAAACAGAACTGGTTTGAACCTTGGAGAAGGCGCAGCATTTTTAGTTTTGGAAAACGAAAAGAGTTTGAGTAAAACAAAAAACATTCCTTACTGCTCGGTGGCAGGTTGGGCAAACACCAGTGATGCGTATCACCAAACAGCCTCTTCACCCGAAGGAAAAGGTGCAACGATGGCGATGCAACAGGCAATTGCAAAAGCAAAACTTTCTGCCAATGATATCAGATACATTAATGCACATGGAACAGGCACCAAAAACAACGACTTATCAGAATCAACCGCTCTGAAAAATGTATTTGGTGATAACGTTCCTGAATTCAGTTCCACAAAATCTTTTACCGGACATACACTTGCAGCAGCCGGAGCCATTGAAGCGGTATTCTCCGTTTTGGCAATCAAACACAATGTCATTTTTCCAAATCTTAATTTTGAAAATGAAATTGCAGAAACGAAACTAAAACCCAATACAAACTTTAAAACAGTTGATAACGTGAATGTGGTGTTGTCAAATTCATTTGGCTTTGGGGGTAATAATTCAAGTCTGGTTTTTAAAAAATGAATGTATTTTACATATACTTTGCCTTCGACTACGCTCAGGCTGACTCTCCGTTCATTGGTCAGCCTGAGCTTAGTCGAAGGCGTGTCCAATCAAAAATTACTATTAAAAAATAACAGATGTATTTTATAACAGCAGCATCTTCCATTTCACATCAGCTTTCCTTTAAGAATGAAGGATTTAGTGAAAGCAGTCTGGAATTACCATCTGACTCCTTACTCCTATCACCCAACTTCAAAGAGTACATTAGCCCCAACAATATTCGCAGGATGAGTGAAATTCTGCGCACTGCTGTTACTTGCAGTCTCGATTGCTTAATGCAAGCTGGCATTGAAAAACCGGATGCAATTATAGTAGGAACCGGTTTAGGTTGTTTGGTTGAAACAGAAAAATTCCTGGAAAACTTCATTGCTAATGAAGAAGGTTTAATTTCTCCCACTGCATTTATTCAATCCACTCACAACACGGTTGGCGGACAACTTTCCATTTTATTGGGCAATCACAATTACAATATGACGCACACGCAAAACACATTATCGTTTGAGCATGCTTTGCAGGATGCAGCATTGTGTATTGAAGAAGGCAATGAACATGTTTTGGTGGGTGGTGCTGATGAACACATTTCATTGTTAAATGATGTTGTAGGTAAATTAGGATTTGAAAATCTTCACATGACTTCAGCTGCTTCCTTTTTTATTTTATCAAAAAGCAACAACGAAAAAGCAATTGCAAAAATTATTGATTGTGGTTCATATGCATTTGCTGAATCATTTGCTGATGCGATTAATTCCTTCTTAGCTCAGACCAAAATAAAAAAGGACGAAATTGATCTGATTCTTTTTTCAAGTCTGGATGCACAAAGTGAAAAAGAAATTAAAACATTGTTTCCCGAATCAGAAACACTCGATTACTTAAAATATTCGGGTACTTATTTTACCAATTCAGCTTTTGCTTTGCATTTTGCAATTGATTCATTCAAACATCATCACGACAAACCAAAAAGAATCTTAATTTGCAATCACCTACATAAAAATCATATTGGAATCATATTAGTTGAATCTCTTGAAGCATAAAATAATTCTTTCTTCAACCTTGCTTGTGTTATTGCTTGTTACTTTTTTTTACAGGCACGAAAATTATTTTTTGCTGTTACTTTCATTAATCATCATTGTATTTCTTTTCTTAACTATTTACGGTTCGTTTCAAATCAAGTGGAATTATTTTGTTGATTCAATAAATAAAGGGAATAGTAATGCCATTTGCTTCACTTTCGATGACGGACCTGATCCGGAACTTACACCTAAGATACTGGAAATACTGGAAGCAGAAAATATTAAAGCTGCTTTCTTCGTGATTGGAAACAAGGTTGAAATGTATCCGCATATTGTAAAGGAATTGTCTGATAAAGGGCATGTGATTGCTAATCACACTTACAGTCACAGCAATAAAATTGCAATGTTTTCTTCCGGTAAATTAAAGAACGATATTGAGAAATGTTCGATCGCAATTGAAAAATCAATTGGCAAATACCCTTCCTTATTTCGTCCTCCTTATGGAGTAACAACACCACGTTACAGAAAAGTTTTAAATCAATTAAAACTCAAATCAATCGGCTGGTCATTGAGAAGCTTCGATACGATGATGAAAAGTAAAGAGCAATTGACAGCGCGTGTTGCAAGGTTGATTGCTCCCGGTTCAATCATTTTAATGCACGATAACAGACCCGTTACGCTGGCTGCGTTGCCGGATATTATTTCGCATTGCAAAAAAAATGGAATCAAAATTGCTTCCTTTACCGAATTAACAGGATTAAGTACATGAACAAAAAATATATTTATTTACTGGTTTTCATTCTAAGTACGCTTACTGTAAAAGCGCAAGAGATGAAACCGCTTGCAAACCCTGCTGATTTCTTCAAAAAACTTAAAACTGTTTCTGCCTCCACAAAATCTATTAAAGCCGATTTTACGGAAGAAAAGCATTTATCCTATTTAAAGGAACCACAAAAATCTTCCGGAATCTTCTGCTATAAAAAAGAGGATAAAATCCGTTGGGAGCAAAAACAACCTTTTCAATACATTATTCTTATTAATGATGACAAAATCAAGATCAAGGAGAATGAAAAAGAAAAGGATGTAACAGCTGCCAAGCGAATGGTAGATAAAATAAAAGAGTTGTTGCTGATGCTGGTTAACGGATCTTATCTTGACAGCAAAGCCTTCACCTCCACTTATTTTGAAAACAAGAATGAGTATATTGTGGTGCTCGTTCCAACGCAGAAAAAAATGAAAAACTTTTTTGATAAAATTCAACTATCCTTTTCAAAAGAGAACCTTCATCTTAATGAGTTGGTTTTCTTTGAACATTCGGGAGATAAAAGCACCATGAGTTTTTTTAAGCAGACTTTTAACGAGGAAATTAGGGATGAAGTGTTTTCAAAATTCTGATTGCAACGAAATATTTTAACGCAAAGACGCAAAGTTGCAGAGTGATGAAAGCAGATTTCTTGGTTTCTTGAGGTTTTTGAGTTTGTAATTGGAAATACTATGCTTACTTTGCAATAAATAAATCAAGCCAATAAGCAATGCTGCTGAACGACTTCTTTACTATTTCAGAAATGAAAGCTGCCCCCGAAAAGCTGGTGGTACAGATTGGATTGAACGCAAAGCACCGAATTTTTGATGGACATTTTCCGGGTAATCCGGTAACACCTGGCGTGGTTCAACTGCAAATAGTAAAGGAAATTCTCGAATCACATTTTAAAAAAGACCTGAGTTTAAAGATTATTTCAAAATGTAAATTTTTAAATATTCTGAATCCTGAAAATACGCCTGCAATTACCATTACAATTGATTTTTCGGTGGTTGAAGAACAAATTAAGATGAATGCGGCAGGTGCATTTGAAGAAACTGCATTTTTTAAATTCAGCGGCATTTATCAGTGAGTAGTTTAGGGGAAATAAAAGGTTGTGTAATTATTCCAACCTATAATAATCAGCGCACACTCAAATCGGTTATTGATGGAGTGCTGAATTACTCCAACGGTAACGATGTGATTGTTATCAATGACGGATCAACGGATGACACATCAAAAATTTTAGAAACGTATAAAGGTAAAATCATTTTGCTGCAACACTTTCCTAACAAGGGGAAAGGTTTTTCTTTAAGACAAAGTTTTGCAGAAGCCATCAAACGCGGATTTGAAAACGCAATAACAATTGATTCTGACGGACAACATTTTCCGACAGATATTCCGTTGATGATTGCAAAAGCTTTGGAACATCCTGGGGTACTTCTGATGGGCACACGTGATATGACTCAGCCAGGAGTGCCCAAAAAAAGTTCGTTCGGAAATAAATTTTCCAATTTTTGGTTTTGGGTGGAGTCAGGTATTGATTTGCCCGACACACAAACCGGTTTTCGTTTGTATCCACTGGAGCCGCTTAAAAAAATAAAATTATTCACCAATAAATTTGAAACCGAAATTGAAGTCATCGTAAAGCTTGCATGGAGAGGAGTAAATATTATTCCAGTGAATGTAAAAGTGCTTTACGATATGGAGGAACGGGTAAGTCATTTCAGGCCATTCAAAGATTTTACACGAATTACCATTCTCCGGATTTACTTGGTTACACTTACACTGATTTATTATTTGCCCAAGCGGCTGTTAAAAAAAAACATCTTTAAGATTATCGCCAAGGAAGCGATAAAATCAGAAGAAACTAATTTCATGAAAGCGGCTTCGATTGGTTTCGGAGTTTTTATGGGAATATTACCGGTGTGGGGTTTCCAGCTTCTGATCGGCATTCCACTCTCCATTTTATTTAGGATGAACAAAGTTTTATTTATCGCAGCAGCAAACATCAGTATCCCTCCAATGATTCCGCTGATTATTTATTTAAGTTATATGATGGGTGTGGTTTTTGTAACCGCTAATCAAGTGCTTCCTCCCATGCATTCCATTACATTAGCTTCGATAAATATTTATTTTATTCAATATGTTGTTGGAGCAGTTGCGCTGGCAATTGCTGCTGGCTTATTATTTTTTCTGGTAAGCTACTATTCCTTTTCTCTTGTGAGATCAAAAAACAAAAATTAAACCTTCTTAATTATCAAAGAAGAATTAGTTCCTCCAAATCCAAACGAGTTGGATAAAAAACAATCAATCTTTTGTTCAATTGTTTCAGGTATGATATTGATTTTGGCTGAGTGCTCATCAGGGTTTTCAAAATTGATGTTGGGAGCCACAAAATCATTCTGCATCATCAGCATAGAGTAAACTATTTCGCTCGCACCTGCCATCCAGCATTCATGTCCGGTCATTGATTTGGTGGAACTCACCGGAACTTTGTCTCCAAGCACATCAAGAATTACAGTTGCCTCGATGCTGTCACCAACAGGTGTTGAGGTAGCATGTGCGTTCACGTAATCAATATCGTCAATTTTAATTCCAGCCTGCTTAATTGCCATGTTTAACGAACGCAATTGTCCGTCATGACTCGGATTGGAAATATGATCACCATTGGACGAAAAACCGTAGCCTATTATTTCTGCGAGTATCGGTGCACCACGCTTAATTGCTGATTCATAAGATTCAAGAATCAGTGTAGCTGCACCTCCTGACGGAATGAGTCCGTCACGATCGCGATCAAACGGACGTGAAGCTTTTGCAGGCTCTGATTCGCGGATAGAGAAAACTCCAAGCCCGTCAAAGCTTCCCATTGTATGCACATTTATTTCCTGTGCGCCTCCACAAATAATCCGGTCCTGGTAACCTTCTTTAATCAATAAAAATCCCATGCCAATAGAATGAGAACCAGAAGCACAGGCAGCAGCCAACGTAAAATTGATTCCCTTTAATTTAAAAATAGTAGAGAGATTCATGTTAACCGTGCAGTTCATATTCTGAAAAATATCTCCGCTACCGATTAATGTATTGTCCTTTTTTATTCTTGATTTATCTACGGTTTCAATAACTGCCCCTGCTGTGCTGTCGTTACCATAAATTATTCCGGTTTCGTTTTTGTCTAAGAAATCAATATCCAGTTTTGCATTTTCTAATGCTTCCCTTGTTGCCATGTAAGCATACATTGCAGGCTGATGCATTCCGATTCTTTCTCTGCGTGACAAGAAAGATTTTAAATCAGGCGTTTCAACAAAGCCTGTTAAAGCGGAACGATATCCGAGTACTTTTCTTTCCTCTTCATAAATAATTCCGCTCTTGCCTTTGTATAAGGAATCTTTTACTTCGGCTAAATTTTTTCCTATGCAGGAATATATTCCTATTCCTGTTATTACAACTCTCCTGTTCATTTTATTTGATACTCCTTATTTGCCTTCGACTTCGCTCAGGCTGACCCACCATTCGAGTCAGCCTGAGCGAAGTCGAAGGCACTACAATTTGAAACAACTAACTATAAATTCCTCCGTTAATATTAATAATTTCTCCGGTAATATATTTTGATTTGCCTGATGCCAGAAAACTTGCAAGGTGTGCAACTTCCTCCACGTTGCCAAACCGCTGCATTGGAACCATTTTAGATAATTCCTTTTCATCCAGGCCTTCAGTCATATCGCTTTTAATAAAACCGGGGGCAATTGCATTTACTGTAATATTTCTTTTTGCCACTTCCTGTGCCAGTGCTTTGGTGAAAGCAACACATGCACCTTTTGCTGCAGAATAATTGGTTTGACCTGCAACACCTTTTAATCCTGATAAAGAAACCATGTTGATGATACACCCTGTCCGTTTACGCAGCATATTCTGCACAATATTTTGAGAAACATTAAACATTCCTTTTGAAGAAACATTCATCACATCGTCCCAGTCTTTCTCGGGCATCCACATAAACATTCCATCTTTGGTGATACCCGCGTTGTTTACTAATACAGAAATAAAATCATCAGGATGTTTTTCTTTCCATTCATTCAATGCTGCATCCACTTCAGTTTTATGCTGCACATTAAATGGAATCAGCTCACCGGTTCCACCGGCTGCAATTATTTCATCCAAGGTTGCCTGTGCAGCAGTTGCGTTGGAAGAGTAATTAATTAAAATATGTAAGCCGTGGTCTTTGGCAATTTGTATAGCCACCGCCTTACCAATTCCTCTTGAAGCTCCTGTAATTAAAGCGCAATTCATTCTTTATTTTGCTACCGCCACTTTTCCTGTGGCAATTTTAGTGATTCCATCGGTAACTGTGTAATAATACAATCCATTATTTATATTTCTAGTATCCCATATTTGTTGGCCTTCTTTATTTTTTAAAGTAATGTGTTCAATTTCTTTACCAGATACATCACTGATAACCAATATTGCTTTATCTATTTGTAATGAATAACTGAATGTGGTGTAAGTTAATGCCGGGTTTGGGCCAACACTCACATTATTGATTTCGTTCTTTACACTTGCTTTCGGATTACGATGCACACGATTGCCGCTCGATGGCAATTCATAATTTTCTTCTACACAATTACTGTAATAATAACACAAAACGTTTTGTACCATCACTTTTGCTAAATCATCACCGTCTGCTGCAAATTCTGCTAACGAAGTAACTTCCGATTCGGTTAATTGCGACCAATTTCTTCCATCGTCAAAAATATCTTTCCTGAAATTATAGAAGTAAACATAGTTGTTATAGGCTGACTGTTGATCGGATGATAAATTAAAATGATACGAAATTGAATCCAATATATTCTGCGCAGCTTCTAATTCGTTTGCTGAAAGATAATTTTCAATCAAATCGTATTTTGCAGTTAGGGTTTGTACTCTTTGTAACCAATACCTTATAGTTAGATTATAATTGGTAGTATCAGTAGGAACAATGCTGTCGATTTCTAAATCACTTCTAAAATATAAATCAGCTAAAAGCCGGTCGGAGGTTGTGGCCATACTATGGCTATATAGCGCAAGCGTACTCTCCATTGTTGTGCGAACTGTTTTAATATTCCATGATGCAACAATTGCATTAATCATATATTGAGGTAATGGATTGGGAATTTCATATTGTAGGAATTTAAGAAAGGCATCATCTTTTGTTGCATCAGGATTTGCTATGCATACTTCAAGCAGCATAGCTTGCGGTAAAATATTTTGATTTGCCACATCGCGTAAAACAGTTTGTGATAAGTAAGGCGACTGTGCAAGCAACTGATTACGCAACACCCATGCATCTGTCGACCAACTTTGCTGAATTTGCGTAAGTAAAGCATTGGTGCTGCCACCATCCATCAACTGATTGTAAGAATAGAGTAGATTTAGATATGCTGTTTCTGATGTATCGTAACTGTGATTGAGTTGTTGAGTCTCTTCAACGGAAAGTCTGCTGCCGATGCCTCCGGTACCAATGTTTGACGGACAATTATTATTACCCGAAGCAGTTAATACATTTACGTTTACAATATTTGAAGGTACTTGTGTTATAGAGCTAAAATAATTAAGTACATCTGAGGTGTAATTATTTATTCCCGCCACCGCACTCTGAGTAAAAGTATTTCCAGTTGGACTATTTGCATTGCCCTGAAAGCTTCTTATTCCAGGCGGTGTATAAATTCCATTGGTGGTAATAGTTAAATCAGCATTTGTGTTTAAAGTGCATGTGTTGCACAAATATTGCAAGCCATGGAATGATGGATCGGTGTTATTGCGGTTAATACCTTTGGCGATATTGCCGTAGTTTAAACCTGTAAACTCATTCTTATAAACTTGGTTATCAGCCGCACCACTGTTTACTATTACGACTCCATACTTAAAAGTTCCTGAAGCAGGATTTGTTGATGGTATAAAATTATTTTCTTCAACAGTAAAACCACTTCCATTATTCATGGATAGACCAACCTGCGAAATGGCATTTTGATTGCCTCCGACATAAAGTGTGCATTGTTGAACAACAAAATTATTAATTCCTCTGGCGAGAATGCCGGTAGCATTATCAGTAAAATCGGAATGATAAGCACGAAACGGCTGGTTAGCTGAAATTCTTAATGTTTCTATACCACGAATAAAATTTACAAATGTTGAATTTGGGCTAACGGTAAATCCTCCGTCCATGGCTCTTATTCCAATACTATGCTTGAGAACAGGCTTAATAGTTACCACAGCAGATGAAGCATTAACAAAATCGCAAGCTGCAAATCGAATACCTATGCAACTTTCAATTTTTGCATGAACTGCGCGGGTTGAAAAAGGATAACTTATGTCAGAGATAAAATCACAATCTGTGAACGAGCTTCTGTTATTATACACATACGCGCTTCCATTTAAAAATGTTCTTTTATTCTCATAAGGATTAAATTCAACATCCACATTATTATTCCTAAAGGTACTTCCGCTCGCTATGATGATACCTCCGGTTGAACTTTGTGTATCTGAATTATAGGCACGCGCTCCCCATTGTGCATACTTGATAGTTGAGTTAATTAAAGTGAGTTTTCCTTGCGCATTTGCAACGAATTGATTTAATGTTTTATCGCCCCGTACTTCTACACCTTGCCATGTATAAGGATGATCAGGACAATTATCAAAATCATAATCTGAAGTAAAAGTGGCACCATTAAGTGTGAGTGAACTGCCCTTTTCAATTATCACCTTTGCAGTGGGGCTAAATTTAAATGTCATTCCATTAATTGTTAAATTTGAATTACCTGAAATTATCAACTTGGCAATTATCTGAACAGCGTTACTTGCATTCCATGGGTTGCTACCAGTTCCATAAGCCCAGGTTGTTGTTGTACCTGAAAAAGTATAAACACTTGATGAAGCTGCCTGAATCATGGCTGTTATGTAAGTGGGTATTATAGCATCATAATTCTGTCCATCAATCTGGTCGGGCAAAGCTTCAAAACCCGGTATTCCAGGTGGTGAGATTAATGTGAACGTTGCGCCTATATTTATTGCTGGCGTTAATGGTGTTGGATTGAAATAACACACATTCGCGTTGGTTAATGTAGAACTTGCATACATCATACTATTATGTCCAAATTCAATTTGCGAGAAACCAAAGTCAGGACTTGAATTTTGAATCTTCTTATAATAGGTCATGTGCGGAACATCCGTAACATAAATACCATCACTGCCATCTCCCATAAACAGCTTGGTATTACCTGATGCGTCCTGCCAAAACTCAACACCCCTAAAACCTTCATGATCATAATTATAATTGTAGTTGTTAAGGATTGGATTGGGATCAGGAAGATTGAATGACCAATAAACCTGATTGAAAGGGTTAATATCCAAATCGCCAGTAACAGGATTCAAGTGTAAAAAATGATAACGATATTGATCTGGCAGAATTATTCCATTAACAACCATATAAACGGATGCAAAACTTGCCCAACCCAGCCATTGACCATCAGGAGATAAATCAAGTTCACGTGTAAAAACTTCTCCTCCCGCATTTTGATTAGGATAAGTAGTAGTTGGATAAAATGGATTTAAAGGTGTTGCAGTAATTGTGACAGATCCGTCATTGTGTACAATTTCCTTATTAATTTGACCTTGAGTAGCACCCACGGTTCCTGGTCCTCCAAGAAAATAAAGATAACGGTCTCCATTGGTTTGCACCACTGAACTAAGGGCAATTGCTCCAAATTCTTGTCCGGGACATCCGCCACAGGTCCATAAAATATTGTCAATTACTGTACTTGTTAAAGAATAACTGTTCATGTCCAGAACAGTTTGTACTAATACCGCACCATCAGAAAACCCGCCCGCAGTGGTAAATATATTGTACTTGTTTTGGCAAATTGGGTAAGCAAGATCATTATCGCCAAAAGGCGCTATAACAATTTCAGTACCGGTACCTCCAGGATTAATGTTGCCTATCAGGCTGTTTTTACTATCATAAACAGCATTATCGGAAACATAAAAAATCAGGTTGTTATTTATATCATACATGCCATTGGCCACTCGCCCTGCTGTTGGAGCCGACATCCCGGCCAACCATAACGGAGTAAGTATTGTTCCAACTGATGCGGCCCCTACCAAAGGAATCGTTACATCGTTGGGTGAAATATACCATTTCCTCATTTGGGTTTGCGACCATGCAGGTATGCAATTACAAATAACGAATACTAAGACTAAGTGGATTGATTGTTTCATTTTGTTTTATATTTGTTAATTATTTCAATACGGATTTATTTCTCACCGAAGGGTTTATCTATGATTATTTTTTTTGAGCAGACATTTTCACCTATCTTCAATACAACAAGGTAGATTCCACTAACTTCTGATCTCAAGTCTATTTCCATTGTTGAATTAATATTCTTAATAGGTCGAGAAAATATTTTTTGATGATACATGTTATATATTTCAACTTTTGAATTTTTATAATTGATGCCTTTCAGATTTATGGAGAAATTACCGATACAGGGATTAGGATAAATATTAAATCCGAACGGATTATTTATATCTGCTATTCCTGTTCCGCTTTGCACCAGGCCCATGCTATCTGTCTTAATCAAATAGATTCCACCATTAATGGCACTTGAACTTCCGCATAAAATGTATCCACCATCTTTCGTTTGCCTGACATAGGATGCCTCCTGAGCACTACTACCTCCATATTGCCTTGACCAAAGTGTGTCTCCCATTGAATCGGTTTTTAACAGGTAAGCATCTGCCTGGAGCGGAATTCCATTTACGATTCTGCCAGCCACAATATATCCTCCTTCTTTGGTTTGTTGCACTGCGTTACCTCCAATTTCATTTGCACCACCAAACATTTTTGTCCAGATAGTATCTCCGTTTGATTTGGCTTTAATTAAATAAATATTGTATTTTCCGAATGTAATGTTCCAGGTATTTCCAACAACAATAAATCCCCCATCACTGGTCTGTTCTACTGCATTACCTATATCTGCTTGCGAATTATCATAAGATTTCGTCCACAGAGTATCACCTAAAGAGTCTGTGAGGAAAAGATATAAATTATCGTTGAATGAATCTGCCTTAGCACCAGTAACAATAAAATTATTTTGGAAGGTTCGGGAAATTCCATATCCCTCCGAACCATAATTTGTCGGGAATATTTTTGAAGTTTGTGGTACACCTGAATCATTTGTCACAATCAAATAAGCATCAATACTTGAAGTTGTAGATGTAAAATAACCTGTTAAACCATAATTACCATTGTAATTTGTAGCCAATTGATAGGCATTTGTAGCACCCACCCCAACAGATAATTTTTGTGTCCAGAGTGTGTCTCCATTAATATCCAAACGTATCAACCAGTTTTTAGAATTAAGAAATCCATCATACAGTACATCCACTATATAACCACTATCGGGCAGTTGTTCAATATGTTGTGCTATGTCATTTCCCGAACCGTAATGTGTTTTTGCCCATTCAATAGTTCCTGTTGAATCAAGCTTAATAACAACTACATTGTTACCACCTACAGAACTTGTTGCGCATACCACAAAGCCCCCATCAAATGTTTGCTGCACGCACTTTGCAGTTGGTATTCCCAAAGTATCAATCACTTTTTCAAAAGTGCTTTGTGCTTGTGCAGCAGAGCAAAAGAAAAAGGTAAAAAGAAGGAGGAGGAGTTTTTGCATCAGTTATGAATTAAAACTAAGGACGTGTAAAGTTGTGCATTAGTTGCTTCTGAACTACAGTTTGTTTTGCTTTAACTTAACTTATTAGATAAGCAAGGCTTTAATTGCTTCAAACCACGAAATATATATCAATGATTTTTTACAACTTTTGTCCTGGCATCCTCCTTATTCCAAAAAGGGAGGTTATACTCCTTTATAAACTCACAAACAGTATGGATGGAATCATAATGAGAAACATCTTCTGTAATAAATTTTACTTTTTTTCGGATCATGTTATAAACCGCTTTTGTATTGGAGGATATTTTTTCCTTTTCCGGTTTATCTAATAAATCAATCGCCTGGCAAATTGCTATTAAATGAATAGCCATTACCTGGAAAGAATTTTCTAACACTTTCTTGGTGATGATGGCACTGTTGGTTCCCATACTCACAATATCCTGGTTGTCCTTGTTACTTGGAATACTGTGCACATACATCGAATTACACAACGTCTGGTTCTCAGCGGTGGTGGAAGTTGCTGTGTATTGCACACCCTGCAAACCGAAATTCAAACCTAATTTTTCAGCATTCAAAAAAGGAGGAAACTTTTCATTCAAATGGTCATTCAATAAAAAATTCAACTGGCGTTCAGCAAGCATACTTAATTTGGTGAGCGCCAATTTTACTTTATCCATCTCCAGTGAAATGTAATCACCATGAAAATTTCCGCCATGAAAAACATTGTCTTCTTCGGGCATCACTACAGGATTATCGTTGGTGGAATTTATTTCGTCTTCAATAATATGCTTTGCATAATCCAATGTATCAGCAATGGGACCTAATATCTGTGGCACACAACGGATGGAATAATATTCCTGTATCTTACTCGTAAATTCTTCACGTTGAAATTCAGAATGATCTTCAAACAATTCGATACGGTTTCTGATTAGTTTACTATCAGATAAAAACGAACGCACTTTGGCAGCAATCTGCTGTTGCCCTTTATGACGTTTAACGCTATTTAATTCTGCTGAAAAAGAATCATCAAACGAACAAACAATTTCATTTACGATGGCAGAAGTTGCAACTGCCCAATTCAACAAACGGTAAGCATAAATTAAATTCACTGCTGCGATACCACTCATACATGAAGTACCGTTGATGATACCAAGTCCATCACGCAAGTGGAGTTTTAAAGGCTGGATATTGCATTTCTTTAAAACATCAGCAGTTTTTGTTCGCTCACCATTGTGATAAACATACCCTTCCCCGATCAGGTTGAGGCCGAGATGGGCGAGTTGCGTTAAATCGCCACTGGCTCCCACTCCACCGTGCTCAAAAATTTCAGGTAAAATATTATTATTTAAAAATGAGATGAGTTGATTAATCACATCATTGCTCACACCGGAATGACCCTGCAAAAAATTGATTAAGCGAGAAAGCACTACGCTGCGTGCATAAGTTTCGCCCAACACATTGCCCACACCACTTGAGTGACTCCTGATCAGATTGTATTGAAGCTGATTGAGTTGAGCATTGTCAATTTTATATTGCGCCATCGGACCAAAGCCCGTATTGATGCCGTAAATAATTTTATTTTTGGAGAAATCGGTTAAGAAATGAAACGACTTTGAAACATTTTCTAACGCATCCTTATCTAATAAAAATTGCTTTTTACCAAAGGCGTATTCTTCGATTTGATCAATTGAAAATCTAAACATTCTGGAAGATAGTTGGCAAAAATAATACTTTTGCCCTCTTACACTTAAAATTGGTGACCCCTCTTGAATTTAGGCAATATTATATCAACGATCGTAAATTATTTATCCAGTCGCAAGGCGCTGTTTTTCACTGTACTGATCGCCATTCTTGGAGTGCTTTTCATGGGGATTTCAAGATTGCAGGTCAGCCAGAATATTTATTCTACACTTCCCAAAAGCAAATCGTTTGAGCAACTTAGTAAGTTAGTTGAAAATAAAAGCATTACCAACCAGGTGGTGTTTTCGCTTGATGTTAGGCACATTCAGAATGAGGATTCGATAAGAACTGTGCTGAATGATTTTGCAGATTCACTGAATATTGTTTCAAAAAATTATCTCACTAACATTGTTTCAATGCGACCCGATGTTGAGCAAACTGTTTATGATTATTTCTACAATAATTTCCCGCTGCTGATTGACTCCACTTATTATCGACTTCTTGATAATAAGTTGCAACCTGATTCTATTAAATCATCTGTTAATGCCGCTTACCGCCAGTTAGTTGGTCCCGGAAGTGCCTTTACCAAGCAATATATTTTGCGCGACCCACTTTTTCTAAGTAGCAATTTCTTTGTTGAACTCAACGCAACCAATAACTCGGAAGGTGTGGTGGTGGAAAATGGAATTGTTTACACTAAGGATAAAAAGAAGATTTTAATCACAGCAAAAACCTCCTTTGACACACACAATTCGGTAAACAACACAAAGGCCTACCATACACTTGAAGATTTTAGATCCAAATGGAATGGCGCTCATCCAAATAATAGTGTTACCTATTTCGGCACTTTTCAGATAGCAGCACAAAATGCTATTCAGATAAAAAAGGATGCAGTGAATACTGGCGTGATTGCACTAATTATCATTCTCACCATCCTGATAGTCTATTATAGAAAGATCGTTATCCCAATTTACTTTATTCTCCCTGCAATGTTTGGTGGATTGTTTGCATCTGGAATTATCGGATTAATAAAACCCGCGATCTCAGGTATTTCGATAGCGTGTGGTTCAATACTGTTTGGTATTATGCTCGATTTTTCGTTCCACTTTTTCACCCACCTTAAACATACACGTTCCATTTCAACAACAATAAAGGACATCAGTGCTCCTTTACTTACCGGAAGTTTTACAACCGTTATTGCATTCATTGCATTGTTGTTTACCAATTCTGCCATATTGCAGGATTTTGGTTTGTTTGGCGCATTGAGCTTGACCGGAGCTGCATTTTTCACCATTTGTTTTTTACCTATCCTTTTAAAAATATTCAAGTTCGATTACACTACCATTCAGGAAGAGGAACGCTTGTTAAAAATTCGTTTGTTCCCGAAATATTTTCGCGGAGTTGCGATGGTAATTATCATCATACTCACATTTATTTTTTTACAATACGCAAACAATACTGAGTTCGATAGCCAATTGGAAAATTTAAGTTATCATACTTCAGACTTGAAAGACAAAGAAGTTGAACTAACCGGAATTAATCCGCGTAGTGAAAAGAAAATTTATGTTTTTGCAGCAGGTGATAATCAAACTGCCAATGAAAATAATTATCGTGTATTTGAAAAAGTTAAACAACTAAAAAACACCGGTGAAGTAAAAAGTTTTCTTTCAGTAGCACAATTTCAAATTCCTGAATCAATAAAACATGAGCGAGAAATTGCCTGGAATAATTACTGGCAAAACAAAAAAGCAGGCACGATTAACTTATTGGATAAAACGGCTGACGGTCTTGGTTTTGACACCAAAGCTTTTGAAGTATTTAAAAACTGGATTGACCATAAGGAAGCCACTCTCCAAAGCGATTCACTTGTCAGCGCACTTGGTCTTGACAATCTGATTGAACAAAGCGGCAACAAAACAACCTTGATCACAACAGTGGTTGTTGAGAATAAAAACTTAGCACAGGTAAAAGCTGAATTAAGAAAAATTAAAGGAGCTGAATTACTAGAAATGTCAGAGATGGCAACATCATTGCTCGACATTGTAAAGAACGATTTCAACTACATTTTCTGGGTTTCATCACTCGCTGTTTTTTTTACACTGTTGCTCATTTATGGAAGAATAGAATTAGCATTGCTTGCGTTTTTACCAATGGCTGTTAGCTGGGTTTGGATACTTGGTATTTGTGCGCTCACAGGAATCAAATTCAATTTTGTAAACATTGTTATTGCCACTTTTATTTTTGGTTTGGGTGACGACTTCAGCATTTTTGTGAATGACGGATTGCTTAATAAATATAAATACAAGAAAGATGCAATTGCCTCAGGCAACCTGGCCATACTGTTATCTGCCCTCACAACTCTTATCGGAACAGGCGTTTTATTTTTTGCAAAACACCCTGCTATACATGGCATCGCTTTGATAAGCGTTTTGGGAATTGCTGTCATCTTAATTATTTCGTTACTCTTTCAACCTTTTATATTCAACTATTTTGTTCAGCGTAGGATTGAAAAGAAAAGAGCTCCAATCACATTTTTCCCATTCCTGATTTCGTGCTTTGATTTTGCCTATTTCGTTTGTGGCTGTGTATTGATGTATTTAATTTTTGCAGTGCTGATGCTGATACCATTACCACGGACAATGAAGCGGAGAATCTTAAACACACTCATGTCGCTTTTTGCCGGCAGTGTGATGTATGCGGGAGTGCATGTGCGCAAAAGATTTTTCAATAAAGAAAATCTTGACATTAAAAATCCATCCATCATTATCGCAAATCATTCTTCTTTTCTCGATATACTTTTAGTGATGATGTTGCATCCCAAAATTATCATCATGGTAAAAGAGTGGGTGTATCGTTCTCCTTTGTTTGGCCCGTTTGTGCGTTATGTAGGATATATTTATTCAGAAACCAGAGCAGAGTCTAATCTTGACATTGTGCGTGAAAGAATAGCTGCTGGTTATTCCATAGCTGTTTTTCCGGAAGGCACACGCTCTCCCGATGGTAAATTATTGCGCTTTCATAAAGGAGCATTTTATCTTGCGCAAGAATTAAATCTCGACATCACTCCGGTTTTGCTTCATGGCATTTCGGATGTTTTACCAAAAAACGATTTTTATGTACACAAAGGAAGTACGCATTTAAAAGTGCTTCCCCGAATTAAAGCAGCGGATGCAAGTTGGGGTGCAACCTATTCTGAACGAACAAAAAGCATCTCAAAATATTTTAAAGCACAGCATAACATTTTTAAAGAGGAGCGAGAAACAGCTGCTTATTTATGGAACAGGGTTTATCAAAACTATATTTTTAAGGGACCAGTACTCGAATGGTATTTGCGTATTAAATGGAAACTGGAATCAAAAAATTATGAATCGTATAATGAACAAATTGCTGATCGAATTAATATTCTAGACATCGGTTGTGGCTATGGTTTTTTACCACTCTATCTTCACTATAAAAACGAAAACAGAAACATTGTTGGAGTGGATTATGACGAAGATAAAATTGCAATTGCACAAAATGTGTATGATAAAAACGAGAATCTAAACTTTGAACATGCTGACATCAATCTGTATGAAATAAAAAATCAGGATGTGATCTTCTTAAATGATGTTTTACATTACTTATCCGAAGAAAAGCAGCTATTGGTCTTAAACAAATGCCTAGCGGGATTAAACCCAAATGGAATCGTTTTTATCAGAGATGGAATAGCTGATTTGAAGAACAGACACAAAAACACAAAAAAAACCGAACAGCTCTCTACCAAAATATTCCGATTTAATAAAAAAGAAGAGGATTTTCATTTTTTCTCCTCGGATTTTATTAAGTCCTTTGCAGTAAACAATAATCTGGATTTAGAAATGACCGAACATTCTAAAAAAACCTCCAATGTATTGTTCATTCTAAAAAAATCATGAGTAAGATAACCGATAAGGAATTTGACTTTGTTTTTGCCGGAGGAGGTTTCGGAGCGCTTGCTTGCGCTTATATTCTGGCAGCTGAAGGTCATAGCGTTATTGTGCTCGACAAAAACAATCAGATAGGAGGCAATGTTCAGGTTTTCAGTCGCGATAAATCGGTTTTCGACACAGGAGTTCACTATATAGGTAGCCTAGACGAAGGGCAAACCCTTTGGAGCATATTTCAATATTTTGGTTTGATTGGGAAATTGAAACTTAAACGAATGAATGATGATTTTCATGATCTGATTCGTTTTGCGGATGGCAAAGAGTATAAGCATGGACATGGTTATGAAAATTTTAAGAAATTTCTGATACAGGATTTTCCGGAAGAAGAAAAAGCCATTCTGGAGTTTTGTGATTTTGTACAGGAAACCTGCTTAAAATTTCCACTTTATAATTTAGATCCCGACATCAATCCAAATTATGTAGGTGCGTTTGAAACTCGCGAATTGAATGCATATGAATACATTGCTTCAATTACAAAAAACGAAAGGCTTAGAAATGTATTAGCTGGTAACAATCCATTGTATGCGGGAGTTAAAGACAAAACTCCCTTTTATGTGCATGCGCTTATATTAAACAGCTACATAATGGGCTCTTATAAAATTGTGGATGGCGGCTCGCAACTTGCTAAAATTATGTGCCAGCAAATAAGAGATTTGGGTGGCGAAATACACAAAAGAAAAAATGTAATTGGCGCCAACTATTATGAGGATGGGAACATAAAAGAGCTGCTTTTAGAAAGTGGTGAGTTGGTTCGGGGGAAAAATTTTATTTCCAATATGCATCCTGCCGCTACCATCGATGTTTTTGGCGAAAAAAGATTTTTACCTGCATATAAAAAACGGGTCCGAACTGTTACAAACACCATATCTTGTTTCACTATTTATATCACGTTTCATCCTGAAAGTTTTGAATATCTTAACTATAATATTTATCAATACAATAAAGATGATGTTTGGTCTGGCATCGATTATAATCCTACTGAATGGCCAGACGGTTTTTTCATCTGCACACCTGCAAATACCAAAAGTGAGAAGTATGCCGACTCAATGGCCGTAATGACTTACATGAATATTGAAGAAACAAAGCAATGGGAAAATTCACATAACACCATAGCCCATCCTGAAAACCGTGGTACCAAATATCAGGAATTTAAGAATGATCGTGCAGAAAAACTGCTAAAAAAAGTTGAAGAGGTATTTCCTGACATTCGCAAAAAAATAAAAAACATTTATACTTCTACACCTTTAACAAACCGTGATTACACCGGCAATTACGATGGTTCTTTATATGGCATTTTGAAGGACAGTACTAATCCTTCAAAATCATTTATTAGTCCCAGAACCAGAATCCCTAATTTGTTTCTTACCGGCCAAAATGTTGGCTTACATGGTGTAATGGGAGTTTCTGTTGGTGCATTTGTAACTGCATTTGAGTTTGTCGACCGTCACAAGGTTATTGAAAAAGTAAAAAAATCATGCGAACAGAAAACGTTGACATTTTAGTTATTGGAGCAGGACCAGCCGGTGCTGTAGCTGCTGCCTATCTGAATAAAAATAATTACAAAGTGCTCGTTCTTGAAAAAGAGCAATTCCCCAGATTTGTAATTGGTGAAAGTCTATTGCCACAATGCATGGCTCATTTAGAAGAAGTTGGCTTTTTAGAGAACGTGAAAAAGCACGGTTTCCAATTAAAAACCGGAGCCGCTTTTTATAAAGGTGAACAAAAAATCGAATTTCTTTTTGCTGATCAGTTTACCAAAGGATGGACCTGGACCTGGCAGGTTAAGCGTGCCGAGTTCGACCATATTTTAATCAATACTGCTATTGAACAAGGTGTTACTGTTAAATTCAAATGTGAAGTTAAGAGCGTAAATTGTTCTAAAGAAAAACAACTGGTTACTTACAGCGATGCTGAAGGAAACACACATTCAGTTGAGGCGAAATTTATTCTGGATGCCAGTGGTTACGGAAGGGTGTTGCCCAAATTTTTTAATTTAGAAGAGCCCGTTAACACCCCACCCAGAGGAGCAGTATTTGCACATATTGAAGATAATAAAAGGACAAGCAAAGCAGGAGAAAACATATTTGTTCACTCGTTCAATAACCATACTGCTTGGATTTGGGCGATACCATTTTCTGATCAAACAACGTCTGTTGGTGTTGTTGGAGAAGTATCTCTAGTTGAAGAATTTGCAGCCAACAATGGTGCAGGGTTTATAAATCATATCAGAAATTTTAAAGATTTAAACGGACGCTTTAGCGAAGAAAAACTAGTGTTTGAACCAAAAAAGATACTTGGCTATGCGGTTCGTGCTAAACAATTATTCGGTGAAGGATATGTTTTGTGTGGAAACAGCACCGAGTTTCTGGATCCGATTTTTTCGTCAGGTGTAACACTTGCAACCGGCTCAGGTTTGCTGGCAGCAAAATTGGCTCACCGACAATTAAATGGTGAACCCGTAGATTGGCTCAATGAATATGAAAATGTTTTAAGAAGTGGTATTGATGTTTTCCGATCATTTGTTTTGGGATGGTATAATGGAGATATTCAAACGATCATTTTAGCTCCAGATATTAAGGCTAGTATAAAACAACAAATTTGTTCCATTCTGGCAGGATATGTTTGGGATGAAACCAACCCGATTGTAAAGAAGCATAAAACAATTTTAAAAGCATTGGCTCAAACCATAAGGATTACGCAACCTGCTTTTCCTTCCTGATACCCATTTTGTGCTTGCATCAATTTGTTAAAAATGAAAAAAATATTTTACTTCTTTATTTTCTCTTACTGCATAATTTTTCATGCCTATGGCTTTCAACAATACACCGCTCCACCTAACTTTAAAAATAAAAATATCACAAGTTATTATGATGCCCTTTCGGGAAATGATACCGTAAAAATTAATATATCACTACAATCATTAAAACCCATTTCATCAGATAATGATAAAGCATTTACTGGCGCATTGATGATGAAAAAATCAGATCTTATCAAAACCGTTAAGCGTAAAATGGATCTTTTTAAAGAAGGAAGAGTTTTATTAGAAGAAGCAATCGTTAAAGAAAATAATAATGCTGAATTTCGATTTTTAAGATTGATCATTCAAGAGCATTGTCCTGAAGTGGTAAAATACCATGAGAGTATTAATAAAGATGCCGAAATAGTAAAAAAGGCCTATCCTCAATTCACTCCCGAATTACAAAAGGTGATATTGGATTATTCAAAAAATTCAACCGCTTTAAAGTCACTGATTGCTAATTGAGATTAAAATGAATAAAAATATTCTTGTAGCATATTATTCTCAATCAGGTCAGCTAAAAAAAATTGCTGAAAATTTTATTTCACCATTAATGGAAAACAATTGTGAGATCGAATGGATGAAGATTCAACCGACAAACGATTTTCCCTTTCCATGGTCAGGCAAAGCATTTTTTGATGCCATGCCTGAGAGTGTATTAGGTATAGCCACCGAATTAATAAAACCTGATTTTAAGAGAACTCATTACGATCTTATTGTAATTGCTTTTCAACCCTGGTTTTTATCTCCAAGCATCCCTATTTCTTCATTGCTTCAGCATTCAGACTTTAAAAATAGATTAGCTAACACTCCGGTAATTACACTGATTGGTTCGCGAAACATGTGGATCAACTCACAGGAACAAGTTAAAAAACTATTGAAAGAAAGCGGAGCCAATTTACTTGCCAATATTGTGCTGGCCGACCGCCATAATAATTTTGTAAGCGCTATTACTATTCAATATTGGATGTTTACCGGCAAACGTGACCATTTTCTTGGTATTTTTCCGCGTCCGGGAATTAACGAAACTGATGTTGCAGGTAGCCGAGCGTTTGGATTTGAAGTAGTAAAGTCATTGGAAAATAATAACTGGCAAGACTTACAAGAACGATTACTGACAATGAATGCTGTAGAAGTACATACCAATCTGATGTTTATCGAAACCAGGGCATCTGTATTGTTTAAAATATGGGCACGCGTTATCATCAAAAAGAGCAACAGATCATTATGGCTGCAAATCTTCAAATACTATTTATTATTTGCCTTATTTATAGTTGCACCTGTAGTGTTGTTAATTTATAATATTTTCATCAGGCCGTTTTCAGGCAATCAAATCAGTAAAAACAAAATCTATTATTCAGGAGTAAATTACAATTAGAATGACAAACGAAGTTTTTATAACAAAAGCGGCAAAATTTTTACCCAACCAACCGGTTTCGAATGATGAAATGGAAGATTATTTGGGTATGATTCATCATTTATCATCCAAATCAAGACGCATTGTGTTGCGTAATAACGGTATCAAGTCTCGCTATTATGCCATCGACAAAAACGGTATTTCCACCCATACCAATTCACAAATGGTTGCATTGGCAATCAGAAATCTGATGGATAACAATCCAGATAAAATAAAAGCCATGGATCTTCTATGTTGTGGAACCTCATCACCCGATCAGATGATGCCTTCTCATGCTGTGATGGTTCATGGTTGGTTACCCGAAGCAAACGCCATTGAAGTGGTTTCTCCTTCCGGTGTATGTTGTTCAGGTATGCATGCACTAAAATATGCATGGATGTCGGTTCAATTAGGCCAAGCAAAAAATGCAGTAGCCTCAGGCTCCGAAAGACTATCACGCATTCTGCGTTCAGATGTTTTTGAAGAAGAAGCAAACAAGTTGGAGGCAGCAGAAAAAAATCCGTTTATCACATTTGATAAAGAATTTTTACGTTGGATGCTGAGCGATGGTGCCGGAGCTCTTCAGTTAAATGACAAGAAGAATGAAAACGGAATAAGCTTGCGCATTGATGGATTAGATGGGGTATCATATGCTCATTTGGTTGAACCTTGCATGTATATGGCCGCAGAAAAACTCGAAGGTGGAGTACTAAAAAGTTACATGGATTATTCGTCAACAGAAATTATCGACCATTCTATTCTTGCCATCAAGCAAGATATAAAATTACTTGGCGAAAATATCGTTGAATTAGGATACAATATGTTTAAACCGCTGTTTGAAAAATATAATATCAATGTATCCGACATAGATTATTTCCTTCCTCACCTTAGCAGCGAATTTTTTAGAAATAAAATTGCTGAAAAGCTAGATGCAAATAATATGCATATTCCTCAAGAGAAATGGTTTACCAATCTTTCAACCATTGGAAATGTTGGAGCAGGATCTATTTATATGATGGTGGAAGAATTATTCAATAGTGGCAAATTAAAAAGAGGCGAGCGAATATTTTTATTGGTTCCCGAAAGTTCACGATTCAGTTATATGTATGCCCTACTTACGGTAGTTTAAGAATGTTAACAGTGTTCATAGAGTTGTTCTCATAGTTCGATAATTATTTTCATGCAAACACCATACGATGTCATAATACCAGGTGGCGGCCTTGCCGGCCTTACCTTAGCTATTCAGTTAAAACGTGCAAAACCGGAAATCTCCATTTTGATTTTGGAAAGCCGTGCCAGTGAAGCTTCAACAGCTGCGCACAAAGTGGGTGAATCAACGGTGGAACTTGCCACACATTATATGCGTGAAGTATTGGGTCTTAAAGATTATCTTGAAGCACATGAATTGCCTAAACATGGATTACGATTTTTTTTCAAAACCAATCACAAAGAAGAAATCTCTAATAGAGTTGAATTGGGCCCACGTTTAAAACTTCCCGTACCCAGTCATCAATTAGATAGAGGAACATTGGAAAATTATCTGGCCAAACATGCTCAGGAGTTAGGAGCAATATTGATTCTGGGTGCACGTGCCAAAGAAGTAAATTTTTCCACCAGCGGACACGAAGTAATTTATCTTAAAGATGAACAAGAAGTAAAAGTAACAGGCAAATGGGTGGCTGATGCAACCGGGCGTGGCAGTTTACTCAAACGCAAACTGCAATTTCAAAAACCGATGGAGCACCATGTAAATGCTGTGTGGTGGCGTTTAAAAGGAATTGTGGATATTGATGACTGGTCGGACAATCCGGAATGGAAACATCATCTCGAACCACGTTTAAGATATTTAAGTACTGTTCATTTTATGGATTCGGGCTATTGGGTATGGATTATCCCATTGGGATCAAAAAACACCAGCATTGGAATTGTTGCAGACCCTGCCATTCATCCGTTTGATGAAATAAATAAATATGATAAAGCTTTAAACTGGCTCGAGAAAAACGAACCGCTTTGCTATAAAATGCTAAAGCCATTTGGTGAAGGCGATGGCTTGTTAGATTTTAGGGTGCTCAAACATTTTGCACATGATTCAGGCCGTTTGTATTCTGAAGAACGTTGGGGTGTGGTTGGCGAGTCAGGTGCATTTCTTGATCCATTATATTCGCCCGGTTCAGATTTTATTTCATTGGCCAACACCTGGCTATCAGATTTAATACTACGTGATTTGGATGGAGAAGACATTAGCATGCGTGCTGGTATTTACGAGCAGGCACATCTTTCACACGTGCAAAACTGGATTCCCATTTATCAGAACAAATACACATTAATGGGCAACACCCAGATTATGGTAATTAAAATTTTCTGGGACTGGGCCATCTATTGGTCTATTCCTTCATTACTGTTTACCAATAAAGCTTTCACCAATTTAAAAGTATTAAAAGAACTTTTCTCTTCAACGGATAGCTTAGGTAAAAAATTCGGAAGGTTAAATAAAACCATGCAGGATCTTTTTCTTGCCTGGAAGCCTTTCGAAACCGAAATTTTCTCTAATCATTACATTGATCCTTTTGATGTGACATACCTGCGCGAATTTCAACAGGGTATTGAAGTACAACACGGGGAAAAAATTGTTGCGCAAATTGCAATGAATATGGAGAAGCTGGAGAAAATTGCTGCTGCCATCTTCCGATTGGTGAGCACACAAGTTAAGGGAACACCTGTTGATATGCGTGTTGATCCTTATGCCATATCGCTTAGCGATGGTGCTGATTTAAGCCAACATATAAATGGATTATTGCCTGATGAATCAATTGCAAAGGATGTTGATGTAATGTGGTTCTACAATAAGAAAGAAGTTATGGCAAATGGATAGCGAGCCCAAAAACAAAAATGAATAACAAGAGTAGTGTACAACTGAGAATAGAAATTATTCGAACTATTTTTCAGGAAGCAAAACATTTTGCAAGTAAGCTGCCTGATTTTGATGAGTTATTCCATTATCTTGAAAGCACCGATGCCGAATTTCGTTCGGTTGCTTATGAAGGAGCTTCTATGGCACTTGCACAAAATGATTTTATTCAAAATCACTCGATAAAAAAATGGAATCAATTTGTTAAGATTACTACTAATCAAGCAAGTCATGTTCATATTGGTCTTGGTTGGGCAATAGCAGCAGATTCCATTTCAGCATTATCCTTTTTGAATACCATTCATCCAATGATGCAAAGCAGAGTTTGGGATGGATGTGGTTTCTATTCCGGTATTTTCAAATACAGAACCTCAATAAAAAATCAAGAGACACAAAGTTTTGTTACCGAAAAAGATTTTCCGGCTTTTGATCAAGGATTAGGCAGAAGCCTTTGGTACAGTTGTAAAGGTGATGTGAATGCTGTAGCAGAAAACATTAAAAAGTTTTCATCTTTACGACATCCTGATTTGTGGAGAGGAGTTGGTATTGCCTCTGTGTATGTTGGAGGTTGTGATGTAAATATATACAAATCATTCTTTTCATTGGCAGGGAAACATCGTAAACAATTAGGCATTGGAGTCGCAATGGTCGCCAAATCACGCTCACTAACCAATTGCTTAAACCAATACACAGAATTAGCATGCAATGTTTGGTGCAACCTAAGTGCCAGAGATGTGTTGGAACTTGCAATTAGTCATGAGTCTTCGGCCAACACCTTTGCATCCTGGCTTGATCAAATAGCAAAGGAAATAATTACTTCAGATAAAAAATCTCATTTATCCATACAATAAACTTTATCACCAATTTATTTTTACCAATCCGATAATACAGTTTTCATAATACTTTTGACAAATGAAAATTAAAGATCTTCCACAAGATCCATCAGTGCTCGACAAGTTCACAAGAGATGTAGTGTATGGCGAAGATGCATCCGGAAATTACACAACCGGTTTAAGCAGAGGCTGGCAAGTAAAAGCCGATGCATTAAATATTGCATGGAAGGATATTGAGCAGCGTATCAATGATGCAAAACAAAAAGTAAACAACGGGGATGCAAGTCCTGTTTTATTTTTCATGGAATTGCGCCTGATGGATTTTCCTACGATTGCTGCTTACACCGGATTCTGGCAATGGCAGATTAAACGACACATTCATCCAAACATCTTTAGAAAGCTTTCTGATAAAAAACTGAAGAAGTATGCTGACACATTTGAAGTGAGCATTGATGATTTAAAAAGTTTGAGAATTAATGAAGACTGAATTTAATCACCTACAAACAGCTCACTGTGAAAATGGAGTTACCACCAATTTACTTCATCATATTGGTGTAAATGAAATGACTGAACCCTTGGCGTTTGGCATCGGGTCGGGATTATTTTTCATTTACATTCCTTTACTAAAAATAAATAACGGCCCTGCATTTTCCTATCGCACCATGCCGGGTTTGATTTTTAAACGCACCTGTGACTCGTTAAGTATTCCGGTGATGAGAAAAAAATTTTCATCACCAGAAAAAGCACAGATCTTCTTAGATGAATGTTTACTTAATAATCAACCTGTTGGTGCACAAGTAGGAGTCTACTACCTCACCTATTTTCCAAAAGAATACCGCTTTCATTTTAATGCACACAATATTGTGGTGTATGGTAAAGAAGCTGATAATTATTTAATCAGTGATCCGGTAATGGAAACAGTTACTACACTCACCAGTTATGAATTACAACGTGTACGTTTTGCAAAAGGTGCGCTTGCTCCGCGTGGTCAGTTGTATTATCCGCAACTGAAAAATCCGGTGAATGATGATGTCATCCGAAAAGCAATTACCAAAGGTATCAAGCGCAATGTTCGTGATATGTTGCATATACCAGGGCCGATTGTAGGCGTGAATGGTATCCGTTACACCGCAAAAAAAATTATCAACTGGCGCGATAAATTAGGAGTAAAAACCGCAGGACTTTATCTGGCACAACTCGTTCGTATGCAGGAAGAAATAGGTACCGGTGGTGGAGGATTTCGTTTTATTTACGCTGCATTTCTGCAACAAGCATACAAGTATCATAAAATTGATGAACTGTTAAAAATATCAGAGCAGTTTACTAAAGCAGGAGATTTGTGGCGTTCGTCAGCAGTACAGGCTGCCGGAATATTTAAAGGCCGCATCACTGCTCAACAGGATTTTAATGATATGGGTAACTATCTTTTTGAAGTAGCCGAATTTGAAAAACAGGCATTTATAGCTTTGTCAAAAATTAAATGGAACTAAATGCAAACAGCAGTTTCCGTTGAACAGATAAATTTTCGGTACGGAAATAATATTGAAACGTGTCTTAAAAACATTTCATTAAAAATTTCCACTGGTGATCGCTTTGGTTTGTTTGGTCCCAATGGTGCAGGTAAAACCACACTCATTTCCATCATGACGGGGCTTCTGAAACCACAAAATGGAAAGGTAACTTTGTTTGGATTGGATGTAACCACAGATCGCAACGCTAAAAAATTATTTGGTTATGTACCACAGGATTTCGCTTTTTACGATGAGTTGACTCCTATAGAAAATTTGGAATTCTTTGGTGCCTGGTCAGGATTAAATCGCAACCAGATAAAACAAAGGACCGATGAATTACTTACAGTATTAGGTTTAAATGATGCACGTAATAAAATCCTTAAAAGTTTTTCGGGCGGAATGAAACGCAGGTTAAACATTGCCATCGGTGTAATTCACGAACCGAAAATTTTATTTCTCGATGAACCAACAGTTGGTGTTGATGTGCAAACACGTTTTGCGATTATCGACTACCTGAAACAATTAAATGCGCAGGGTGCCACATTGATTTACACTTCACATCTTTTACAGGAAGCGCAGGATTTATGCAACCGCATTACTTTAATTGACGATGGAAAAATTATTTTAAATGACGATTTGGACAAGCTGCTCATCGAACATGATAAAACGGGATTGGAAGAATTGTTTTTGAATTTAACAGGCAAAGCGTACCGCGACTAATGCACATTCTGCTCGCTTCAATAATTAAAGAATATCGTTTGCTGGTTCGCGATCGTGTTGGACTTGCGTTGATGTTTTTGATGCCTGTTATTTTGGTGGTAGTTATTACAAGCGTGCAAAACAGCGCATTTAATATGGTGAACGACAACAAAATTTCGCTCTTGCTCATTAATAGTGATTCAGGTGTTGTCTCTAAAGAATTTATTGTTGCCATCCGCAAATTGCAAATGTTCAATATTGTGGAATCAAAAAACATGGTTGCATCCAATCAAGTTTCAAAAGATATGAAAGAAAAAGATGCAATGGTTGCATTAATTATTCCTACCTGTTTTTCATCACAACTCAATCAGAAAGCAAAGTCAACATCTGCCAAAGCATTAACAAATTTTGGTTTGGAAAGCGATTCCATGAAATCAGAATTGACTGCTGTTTCACCTGAATTAATTTTTCATCCTATTTTGCAGGAGTCGTATTGCAAATCAATCAGTGGCGCATTGCAGGGAGCCTTGATGCTGGTTGAAAACAAACTCATGATTCAAGCATTGTACAAAGCAGTGAACGAAGAAGAACTGCCGCCCGATTTTGAAAGTGAAATGACCCGCAACAAAACCAGCTTCACTGAAAGTTACGCATTAATAAACGGCAGCAGAAATATCCCAAATGCCACCCAACACAATGTACCGGCATGGACCGTATTTGCCATGTTTTTTACCGTGATTTCATTAGGTGGAAACGTGGTGAAAGAAAAACTTAGCGGAAGTTTTACCCGATTAAAAACACTTCCGGCCAATTATTTAATTTCATTGATAGCTAAACAATTTGTTTACATCGGAGTGATATTATTACAAGTGTTGATTATTTTCTCCATTGGAGTTTTGCTGTTTCCAAAAATAAATTTACCTGCACTAAATATTCCCGACCACGTCCTAAGTTTAGTTTTAGTCACATTGTTGTGTGGGTGGTGCGCCATTAGCTACGCAATGTGCATAGGTGTTTTTGCACAAACGCAGGAACAATGCAATGGTTTCGGAGCAGTATCTGTGGTTTTGTTGGCTGCAATAGGGGGCATATTTGTTCCTTCGTTCGCTATGCCCCAGGCTTTTAAACTGATTATGAATATCTCACCGCTGCACTGGTGCCTCGAATCGTATTACAGCTTATTTTTACAGGGTGCAAAATGGGATGATATTAGCAACAATATAATCGCATTATTAATTACCGCATTCTCATTACAAGTGCTTGCATTAATCACATTAAAAAGAAAGAATTTAATATAATGGATAGAGATCAACATAAATTACAGCTTAAAAAACACATGATTCAATACCTGAACTTGTTGGAAATTACTCCTGAAGACATTGGAGATGATCAACCGCTTTTCGGTGAAGGACTTGGATTGGATTCGATAGATTCACTGGAGTTAGCTGTTTTATTAGAAAGAGAATACAACATTAAGATTACTGATCCTAAAGAAGGGAGGAAAATTTTTGTGGATGTAAATACTATTGTTGATTATATTTTACAACATTCCAAACCCATCGCATCCTGATCCATGAGCCGGATTGTTATTACCGGAATGGGTGTAATAAATGCAATTGGAAACTCAGTTGACCAAAATCAAGAAGCATTACGTAACATCACTTGCGGTCTTTCGACACTTGATTTTTTAGAAACAAAATTCGCCACGCTTTCTCGATTTGGCGAAATAAAGTTTAGCACAACAGAACTAAAAGAAAAACTTTCATTAACGGAGAAAGGAATTACACGAACTGATTTGTTGGCACTTCACGCTTTTAACGAAGCCCTTGAAAACAGCGGACTCACTAAGCACGAAATTTCATCTTATGAAACTGCACTGATAAGCGCAAGCACTGTTGGAGGAATGTGCCTTACGGATGAGTTGTATCTTGATGCTAACAATTTATCTCAAATCACAGAAGATTCATTGTACTCTTATGATACCGCTTCTCCAACATTGTTTTTACGAAATAGTTTCCAAATAAAAGGAATTGTTAATTCTATCAATACCGCTTGTTCCTCATCTGCCAATGCAATTATTTATGGTGCACGACTAATCAAGCATGGCTTTGCAAAGCGAGCCATTGTGGGAGGAGTTGACAGCCTTGCAAAATTTACGATTAACGGATTTAATGCCTTAGGTATCCTCGCTCCACAATTATGTCGACCATTTGACAAAGAACGTAACGGTCTAAATCTCGGTGAAGGTGCTGCATTTTTAGTGTTAGAAAAAGAAGAAGACGCAAAACATAAAAAACACTTTGCTGTACTCAGCGGATATGGAAATGCGAATGATGCTTTTCATCCTTCATCATTATCAGAAAATGGTGAAGGCCCTTATCGCGCAATGAGCGATGCTTTGCAGGTTGCAAATTTGAAATCTTCACAAATAAGTTTTGTAAATACACATGGAACCGGCACTGAAAATAATGATGAAGTAGAAGGAAAAGCCATGCAACGGATTTTTAGCAACGTCCCTCCTTTCCTCTCTTCAAAATCAAAAATTGGCCATACACTTGGAGCAGCTGCTTCCATTGAATCGGTGCTAAGTATTCTTGCTTTAAATAATAACGAAATATATCCCAGCCTGAATTTTAATGAGCCAGTTGAGTCAACCGGATTAAGACCGATAGCCGTTTTACAAAAACAAATCAACGAAAATGTAATGACAAACTCTTTTGGTTTTGGTGGCAATTGCTGTTCTTTAATTTTTTCGAAAAACTAATCAGTCACGTGTATATTCATAAAACAGTTTGCATTTCTCCACAACATACTTTTTCGGAAATAAATCTTGAAGAAGTAGTTGATTCTGTTGATAACAAACTCCATATAATAGAGCCAAAAATTGCAAACATCCCGCTAAATACTTTGCGTAGAATGGGAAAAGCAGTACGTATGGGAGTAGCTGCCGCAATCACTTTAATTAAAGACATTCCTGAACTAAATGGAATCATCATTGGTACTGCAAATGGAGGTATGGATGATTGTATTAAATTTTTAAACCAGATCATCGAATTTGAAGAAGGCACATTGACCCCAAAAAATTTTGTTCAAAGTACCACCAATGCGATTGCAGCACAAATAGCACTCACTGCAAATAATTTTGGTTATAACATCACGCATGTTCATCGCGGGCTGGCATTTGAAAATGCATTGCTGGATACCTGGATGCTGATAAAAGAAAATCCTGAACGTGTTTATCTGACCGGTGGTGGTGATGAAATTTCCACTTATAATTTCAATTTAGAAAATGCCAGAGGCTGGTATAAAGAAGCCATTACTTCCAATTTAGATTTATATCAAACCAACACCAAAGGAAGTATTGCAGGCGAAGGTGTAGCCATGTTTATTGCAAGCGGAAAAAAGGAAGGCGCAATTGCCAAACTGAAGGCTTTAAAATTATTGCATACTGATGATGCTCTTGAAGTGCAAGAGCAATTGCAACTATTTCTGAAAGAGAATTTACATCCCGATAAAAAGGTTGACATATTTCTTACAGGAGAAAATGGTGACAACCGTTTTGATCATTTTTATTTTTCGTGTGAGCAGTTGCTGGAAAAAATTTCAGTGGCGCGTTTTAAACATTTATGTGGTGAATATCCCACAGCAAGTTCATTTGCATTATGGCTTTCCTGCTACCTTTTAAATAGTAAAGTGATACCTGTGAATGTTTTAAAAACTGCTGTGAATAAAAATTCAATCAACACCATTTTAATTTATAATAATTGCAAAGGGGTACAGCATGGTTTTATGCTGGTAGAGAAAATAAATTAAAAGTTTTATTGTGCTATTGTTTTACACATTTAAGAATAGATTGCTGACTATCATCAATCAACGGAAAAGTTTGCACAACTTTTAATCCTGCTTGCTCCACTAATTTTTCCATGGCTTTAGTACTGTACATCTTACTGTTGCCATTTGCCATAGTTGTAAAATATAACGAGGTTCCAACAAGACAATGAGCAGCCGATTCAAATTTCTGATTATCAATAAAAGGTTCCATGATGTAAATAGTTGTTTTTGCACCAGCTGCCTGACAAACATTTTTTAGAATTGCCACAATTTCGTCCTCAGAAAAGCAATCAAGAAACTGGCTCATCCAAATGGCATCAGCACCCTTCGGAATTTTTTGTGTGGTATCCAATAAATTGATCGGGTTAAAATCAATTCTGTCTAAATAATTTTTCTCTTCCACATTTTTTTTTGCAACGTTAAGCTGCACTTGTAAGTCGAGCATTTTTACACGCACATCCTTGTTGTAAGTGCAACAAGCAATAGCCCATTTTCCGGTGTTGCCACCTATATCAAAGATAGTTTTGGGTTGTTCGCTAAACACAATTTCTAATGCAGCATTGAAAGCAATGTCGGAATAATAATGATCAAACTCAAGCCAGGAGGTTTTTGCTTGTTCTGGAAATTGCATCAGACCTTCGTACAATGTATTCCAATTTCCAATAGTCTTTAGGCCTTCCGGTTTTCCATTCTTTATCGATTCATTCAAATACTTTGCACCGTTATAACAAACATCATTCATGAAATTGAAGTTGATCTGCGTCATCCGATCTGAATTAAGCAACAACCCGATTTTAGAAATCACAACTGTGTCTTCGCTTATATAAGCAACCATGTTTATCTGAGCACCTGCCTCCACCAATACCTGAACACCATATTCACTCAGACTTAAAGATTCAGCTATTTCCTTTACCGACATTCCTTTTTTATTTTTCCTCAACAACTGAAGTATGCCTAATTGCCATAGCGATATAGCCGCTTGAAAGTAAATGGGTGCGAATGCAATTTTTTGAGCCTCGCTTTTTGCCTCAAAAGCTGATAATTCTTTTTTCATATTGACTGAATGTAATGGTGTAAACAAAAATTAATTCAAAATTTCAGAAACGCGAATGTAAACAAAGTAGTATTTAGAGCTTGTTTAAAATTTATTAATCCAATATATTTTATCTTCAAAAACCCCTAACCCCTATAGGGGAACTGTCGTGCGCGTGGTATCCCTTTAGGGAATTAGGGTGAGCGCGGGCAATAATATAATTATTTTAAGAAATTTAAATAGGCTTTATGATAAACAACTAAGAAGCTAAATTGTTTAACACAAATATTTTCCCACTATTGGCATTCTTCTTCCACGACCAAATGACTTTGGCGACACACGAAGAATAGGAGCAAACTGATGGCGTTTGTATTCATTCATATTTACCATTCGCAATATGCGATGTACCAATTTTTCGTCCAGTCCCTTTGCAATAATTTCGTCAGGCCCATGCGACTGATCAATGTATAATCTCAATATGTGATCAAGCACGCTGTAATCAGGTAACGAATCAGTGTCTTTCTGATTGGGTCTGAGCTCTGCGCTGGGTGGTTTAGTAATTATATTGACAGGAATTATTTCGCTTTCGCGATTGATGTAATGAGCCAGTTCAAATACCTGTGTCTTATATAAATCACCGATCACCGATAAGCCTCCACACATATCGCCATATAAAGTACCGTAGCCAACTGACAATTCACTTTTGTTTGAAGTGTTCAGCAAAATGTATTTGAACTTATTACTTAAAGCCATTAACAAAACTCCTCGTATACGTGCTTGAAGATTTTCTTCTGTTAAATCAAATGGCAAATCCTTAAAGTCCTCTTTTAAAGTGGAGAGGTATGAATTGTAAACCGGCTCGATAGGTAATATTTCATGCGAAACACCCAGTGTTTTTACCATTGCCAGTGAGTCATCCACCGAATGATCACTGCTGAATTGTGATGGCATCAGCACAGCGTGAACATTGTCATTGCCCAAAGCTTTAACAGCTAAAGCAAGCACAATTGCAGAATCAATGCCTCCTGAAAATCCCAATATGGCCTTTTTAAAATTCTGCTTTAAAAAATAATCGCGAATGCCCATAACGAGTGCATCGTGAATCAACTCAATTGGAGTTTTAATTTTATACCGAACATTAGTTTGTTTAACAGAAATATTATTAGTTGCATCAAACTCACACCAAATTAAATCCTCTTCAAAAAACTTTGCTTCCTGCAACATTTTTCCACTTGCATCATAAATAAGCGAACCGCCATCAAACAAAATATCTGTCTGCGCCCCTACCTGATTTATATACAAAAGCGGAAGTTTATATTGCAAAATATTTTTCTCTAAAATTTTTTTTCGTTCAACAGCATGCGTATAATTAAATGGCGAAGCAGCAATGTTAATCATGAGCTGCGGCTTTTCCTTTATTAACTCATTCATGGGCCAATGTGTGTAAAGCGGATCGGCATCCATATTCCATAAATCCTCACACACCGTTAATGCAATGCGAACACCATTAACTTGAATGCACTCAAACTTTTTGTTGGATTCAAACCATCGGTATTCATCAAACACATCATAAGTAGGTAGCAATGTTTTAGAAATGATTTTGGAAATTTTTCCATCTGCCAAAACAAATGCGGAGTTGAAAAGATTTTTTCCATTGATATCAGGATTCACACTGGGTCCGCCAACAATGGCTGTGATGCCTTTGCAAACAGCAGCCACCTCTTCCATCGCAGTTAAGCTTTGCTTAGTGAAATCTTTAAAGTCTAAAAAATCAAGCGGAGGGTAACCACAAATAGCGAGTTCGGCAAAAACAATTAAGTCGCACTTATGTTGTTTTGCTTTGTTAATAGTGCTTATTATCCGTACGCTGTTCTGTTCAAAATTTCCGATATGATAATCGAGTTGTGCGAGAGCGATATTCATAAAAACTGTTTACTTCTAAGGGCAAAAGTAAATAATAAAGAACCGGGATTACATTAAAGAGGAATAAGAATTACATAATAATTTGTTTATATAAAACATTCGAATGCTTAACATTAACAATTTACACTTGCAATGAATTACAAAAAAAACTTGCGCTTATTTATGCAAGATGATTTTTTGGACAGGTGTTAGTTTAAGAATGCTTTAATTTGCTTGGAATTTAAAACAATGTAAAATGAAAAAAAATTTACTCCTCGCTACTTTATTTTTTGTCTTGTTTAAATGCAATGCTCAAACTACCATTGACACTCATGCCCAACCCAGTAAACAAGAAAAATGCAAATGGAGTTGCTCTTTTGCAATCAATAGTATGGAGGCTCAAATTGGAAAACCCGAAGAATCAAGCTGGGGTTATGCAACAGGAAATTTTAACAACTTCGGTGATATAACTAATAATTCTCTTTCTCTAAGCATTATACCGAAGTATTTTATTAACGATCAATTTGTATTGCGCTTTGAATTTAGTATATCAAATATTGATTTGAAGAATTATTATGATTCTGAATTTCACGGTTCAATTACTCCAGAAACTTCTCATATACTAATAACTATTTCAATTGAACAAAGAATTACGAGATACATTCCAGGGATTCAATTTAATTTTTTCAAAAATAAAAGAATAGTATCCTACGGGGGAATGACTCTTTGCTATTTACAATACGATGAAATGAAATATCATGGGCTTTACGAGAATAGAAGTTTACCGGGTGATACACTCATTTTTTCAGCTGATGATAATGCAATTGCAAAAGGGGGACATGCTTTCGGTATTGGAGCTTTTATGGGGTTTAATTTAAATGTTCAAAAGCATATTGCAATAGGAGTAGAATTTTCTGATGCTCTTTTATCATATGATTTAGGAGGAGAAATTAGGGGAGAAGCAACTAAACAAAATATCCCTAATCCTCCTCAGACAGAAACATATTCATATTCAACTACCTCGTATAAAGGTATTCAATTTTCAAAAATAATTCCATCATTTAATATTTCAATATTATTCTAACAAATTAAAATCTAACAAAATGAAAAAAATCAACATTCAAAGAATTTCTATTACATTATTTTTAGCAATTGCATTTACTAATAACAGTTTTGGTCAAGGTTGGTCTTTATTTTCACCCAATCTATATCCATCTAGCACAGGCAGCAATGTTGGAATTGGAAACACATCTCCTTCAAACAAATTAACTGTTACGGGTACTGCTGATGTTACGGGAAAGGTTGGCATTGGTACTTCTTCACCTTCTTCAATACTAACATTAGATGGTAATCCGGGGAGTACAGGTGATGTATTTCGTTCAAATGGACCAAATTCAGTAGATCAATCTTGGTCAATGTATGAAGGAGGGGTCTTAAGAGGTCAGGTAGCTACTTCAAATTCACAGTTTGGCCTTATTACTCCCACTGGCACCAATCAGAGTATTATCTTTCGACCTGGCGATTATGCAAAAATGATATTGCTGTCTAAACCCGGGTATGCTAATGACGGGTTTTTAGGAGTGGGAAATTATTTGCAATTTAATCCTCAAAGTCAGATACATCAATTTGAGGCGGATAATGTAGATGTATTTCATCAGTGGACTAATGAGGGTTGTCATCCGTTGCATTCTGAGACTCCGTATGATGGTCTTAAAATAGGAATTGAATGGAATGATCCGCTTAATGAAGATGAAGCGGAGTTTCACTATTATGAAAATGCTTCTATGAAATTTTTTACGGGCGATTATTATGCCAGTGCACATGTTGAAAGAATGCGTTTGACTGAAACAGGACTTGTAGGATTGGGAACGACTGCTCCAACAGCTTCACTACATGTTTACCGAGATATTGCATCATCACCTGTTACACTTCCCGTTACCGATCCTACGGGTGTTAGAGTTGAGAATTATGATGTTGATCAAGCAAGTGAATACAATGGAGACGCTTATGGTATTCACGTATCTACATTGGGTAAAAATGAAAATAATTATGGTGGTTTTTTTAAAGCTCGAAATGCATATTATAACACGGCAGGAAGATTTGAAGCGACAGCAACCAATTCACAACTGATAAACCATCAAAATATGGGTGGATATTTTCTTGCAACAGATGGTCAAAACAATTTTGGATTATATAGTATTGCTGAACGAGGTGATTATAGTGGAGCAGGATTATTTTATGCTGGCAGTGCAATAAATGAAGTTGGTGTTGATGTTTTAGCGTATGCTTACGATAATAATACCTATAATCGTGGCGTTTCCGCAATCGCGCATATGGGTAAAAACACAGTGTTCAATGTAGGTGTTTATGGAAGTTCCGATGGTACCACTAATCCATCAACCCCATCTGCTCTTACAGGGACTTGGGCAGGTTATTTTGATGGGGATGTAAATATTAGCGGGACTACCTATAATATATCGGATTCAACATTGAAAACCGCGATTCACCCTTTAGACAGTGCAAGCATCATTTTAAGCCAGCTTAATGCATATTCATTTTATTTTGATACGACATTGCTCCAAAATACGCTGAATGTATCACACAACAAACAATTTGGATTAATGGCTCAGCAAGTGGAACGGGTTGCGCCAAACCTTGTGATAAACACGATTATCCCTCCGGTATTTGATTCACTAAAAAACATTGTAACGCCTGCAAGACCTGTTAAAGAGCTTAATTATATAGGTGTAATTCCATTGTTGGTCGAAGGATTTAATAAACAACAAGCCCGCATTGATTCGCTTGTTTCTGCTCTTGCACAAGCTAACCCTTCAGGAGTGCATAGAACTACAGGGAATATAACTCCCCAAAGTAGTCAGCATCTTACCACAGAACTGTCTGATGTAAATGCAATAGTCCTTGATCAAAATTCACCCAATCCATTTAAAGAGCAAACAAAAATTACATGGAATATTCCTACTGATAATATTGAAGTCGGAAATGGATTTGATGCAAAAATTTTCTTTTACAATAAATCTGGCACTATAATAAAAATGGTAATAATTGAAAACACTGGCTATGGAGAATTAACAGTGTATGCTAACAACCTTGGCAATGGCACTTACACCTATAGCTTGGTGCTTAATGGAAAAGTAATTGATACTAAAACGATGATGAAAGCAAAATAATATTTACTTCATAAAAATAATTGCAAAAAAGGGTTGCTCAATTGAGCAACCCTTTTTTTGTAATCAAATTATTTCTTAAAAAAACACACCCAGGTTCAATGCCATGAAATTAGAAATCGCATTGGCCTCTCCTGATTTTATAAGGTTGAACAACCTTTAGAATTATGAATACTAAAACAATATACCTATATTCAATGTTACCACCTTATTGGTTGCTTTAACAGAACTTGATTTATCAGCAACCGAATAGTCTTTGTCAGTAATATCCAAGAAGCCATTATTAAAGGTAAGTGATACAAAGCCAGCGGTAGTTCCACCCAAATTGTATTCAAGTCCTCCACCAATTAAAAAAGAAAGATCAAATAAATTTATGCTACTGCTAAAATCATCCTCTTCTGAAGTAGTTGGTGTTGTTGTGGTTGTTCTTGCTTTTATATTAAATCCGGGAACGAAACCCACTTGCGCAAAGTATTTTATTTTGCCTTTAGCAGCCGTTTTCATTTTTAGAGTCAATGGAATATCGAGGTATTGAAGTTTAATTTCGTTTTCGACTGGAATAGCGGGCACCGTATTATCAGTCAATGTTGCTCCGCGACTGTTAAATTCAAGACCGGTTGCAAAAGCGTAATTTTCTGCATCAGTAAAACCAAATTCAGTAACAATACCATAAGAAAAACCTACTTTTGAGCCGCTCGTACTAAAACCTTTGGAACTGGAACTAAACCAGGATAAATTGGGTGATGCCTTAAGTCCAAAATGAAATTTTTGCGCTGAGGCAATTGAAGTTCCAAAAAAACAGAAAGAAATTAACAGGATGATTCGGTTCATATTTTTTAAATTTAAGTGTGCAATGTTAATCATAAAATTAATTGCAAAAAAAATAAATATACTCGAACTATTTGTGCTTCTAGCACTAATTTCTGGTTGCACTAGTCCTACCAATCAAAGAATAGATGTTTCTGAAAAGAAAATTAATATACGATTGGATCGATTTGAACAGGAATTATTTTCAGCCGACACAATAGATTCCTTATTTGTGAAGCAAACCCGCATTAAATATGGAAGTTTTTTCGATTTGTATTGCACAAGAATGATTCAATTGCCTGCTGTAAATGATGGAGTGCTTGCTTTGAATATGAGCCAGTATACAAAAGATAAATATATACGCGAAGTGTACTTGGAATCGCAAAAAAAATATAAAGACCTACGTTCTATTAAATCCAACCTTGAGGACGCCTTTAAGCATTATTCTTATTATTTTCCTAAAAAAACAATTCCAAATGCAATAACCTATATTGCTCCATTTAATTATAATGTGATGACCATGGACAGCACCATTGGTATTGGTCTTGACATGTATCTAGGCACTCAATTTAAATACTATTCATCATTAGAGCTTCCTCAATATATGATTAAGAAGTTTAGAGAAGAGTACATTGTTAGCGATTGCATGAAAGGATGGTTTCAAAGTGAATGGGAGTTAAATGAGCAAGCCAATGACATGTTAAGTAACATGATTTATCAGGGTAAGCTATTATATTTTCTTGAATTAACCACTCCTGACATCAATGACACCATCCGTTTAGGATATACTGCAAATCAATTGCAATGGTGCGATGATAATGAAGCAAAAGTTTGGTCGTTTTTAATTGAGCAGAAACTATTGTTTAATAAAACACCGGGGATTTTCATGAAATTTATCAATGATGGTAATTCAACAAATGGTTTCCCAAAAGAAGCACCTGCTAAGTTGGGCTGTTATATTGGTTGGAGAATAATTCAGTCTTACATGCAAGAGAACGGCAACATAACCCTCGAACAGTTGTTGTTGAACAATGACGCACAGAACATTTTAAATAATTCAAAATATAAACCGAAAAAATAGCATAATGGAATCAAAGAAATCTGAAATTAAATTATCAATTACCTTAGATGAAACCAAACAACCAATAGCCATACATTGGAAAGCTGACGATAGTGGTGTAGATGGTTTGCACGAATCGAAAAGCATGTTGCTGGCATTGTGGGATAAGAAAGAAAAAAGCACCATGCGAATTGATTTATGGACCAACGAAATGATGGTTGAAGAAATGCAATTCTTCTTTTATGAAACACTGGCAAGCATGGCCGACACCTATTTGCGTGCCACTAACGATAAATTGATGGCTGACGAGCTTAAAAATTTCGCTAAGCAATTTGGAGAGAAAACGAAAGTGTTGCAATAAAAAATCTTGTTCCTGAAAAAGAAAAAACACGATGCTTAACTATAATTCTTACTGATGGCATCAATATAATCCAATAAATCTTCGCGGCCGGTTGATTTCTCTGACGAGGTAATAAATTGCTTTGGCAACTCCTCCCAATGTTCGAGCAATGTTTTGTTATATTCTGCAACTTGAAATGGAATTTTTGCCTTTGGCAATTTATCAGCTTTAGTAAAAATAATACTAAATGCGATTGCCAATTCACCTAAACGATTAATAAAAGCAATGTCAGATTTTTGAGGAGTAAGTCTGATATCAATCAAAACAAACACACACATCAGGTTGATGCGTTGTTGCAAATATTGACTAATCATTTGCTCCCAATTGGCGCGTGTTGTTTGCGCTACTTTTGCAAAGCCGTAGCCCGGCAAATCCACCATATACCAACTATTATTAATAATAAAATGATTAATAGTTTGTGTTTTACCGGGTGTATTCGAAATCTTAGCTAAACCTTTCCTTCTTGTGAGCATATTGATCAAAGAACTCTTACCAACGTTGGAACGGCCAATAAAAGCAAACTCAGGGAACGGCCCTTCGGGAAGCTTTTCCATCTTTGTATTGCTGCACAGAAACTCAGCGGTTGAAATATTCATGCGGTAAAAATAGGTTACTAATTAACGAATCAGATACGAATGTTACAAATCCACACGATTAACTTAATTAGCCAATTACCTTAATCACCCAATTACCCAAACACAAATGACCATAAAAATAATTTCTCCCGGAAAAACAAAAATGTCATTTATCAATGAAGGGATTCAGCTTTACCTGAAAAGACTACAGCATTATTTACCTATTGCGTATGAGGAGTTAAAGGATTTAAAAGTGCAGGGAAATTTTGAAGCACAACGAAAAGCAGAAAATGATTTGATGTTGAAGCAACTGAAACCTACCGATTTTGTAGTGTTGCTGGATGAGAAAGGAAAAGATTTTACTTCGGTGAAATTTGCAGAATGGATACAGCAAATGATCAATAAAAATCCACGTACAATTGTTTTCGTTATTGGTGGCGCTTATGGTTTTGACCAAACCATTAGAGATCGAGCAAACGCCATTCTCACATTATCAAAAATGACTTTTACCCACGAGATGGCAAGATTGATTTTTAGTGAGCAGCTTTATAGAGCAATGACCATTCTAAGAAATGAAAGTTATCATCATGTTTAAAAGTGGCAAGTGGCAGCAGAATAAATAAGATGGGCAACCTTTTTCCTGCTACTGTCTGCTTCCTCCTGCTGCTTTTTGTTACCTTCGCACCTGCAAAAATTTTTAAATATGTACAGCAAAAACATTCTGGAAACGATTGGTCACACACCAATGGTAAAACTCAATAAAGTAATTGGTGATATACCGGCATTGGTACTTGCAAAAGTAGAAACCGTAAATCCGGGCAACTCCATTAAAGATCGCATGGCAGTTAAAATGATTGAAGACGCTGAGAAAGCCGGAAAACTCAAACCGGGAGGCACTATTATTGAAGGAACATCCGGCAATACCGGTATGGGGCTTGCCATTGCTGCTATCGTTAAAGGCTACAAATGCATATTTACTACCACCGATAAACAATCGAAAGAAAAAGTGGATGCCATGCGTGCATTTGGCGCTGATGTTATTGTTTGTCCCACAAACGTTGAACCTGAAGATCCGCGTTCCTATTATTCGGTTTCAGCGCGTTTGAGCAAAGAAATCCCCAATTCGTTTTACCCAAACCAATACGATAACCTAAGCAATCGACAAGCACATTATGAACAAACCGGGCCCGAAATTTGGGAACAAACAGAAGGTAAAATAACACATCTAATTGTTGGAGCCGGAACAGGCGGCACCATTACCGGAACTGGTATGTACTTAAAAGAAAAAAATCCAAATATTAAAGTTTGGGCTATTGATACTTATGGATCTGCATTAAAAAAATATCACGAAACAGGAGTATTGGAAAAAAACGAAATATATCCTTATGTAACCGAAGGAATCGGTGAAGACTTTATCCCTAAAAATTACGATTTTTCAGTAATCGATCATTTTGAGAAAGTAACTGATAAGGATGCCGCTTTGATGACTCGTGAAATTGTAAAGCTGGAAGGAATATGGGTGGGTAATTCAGCAGGTTCTGCCATTGCAGGATTGTTGCAACTAAAGGATAAGCTGACCAAAGACGATGTGGTGGTGGTTATTTTTCATGATCATGGAACACGTTATCTGGCAAAAATATTTAACGATGAGTGGATGCTCAAAATGGGATATATAAATAAAAAGGGTTTTACTGCTCAGGATATTGTTGCATCTCGAAAAAATATTGAGTTGATTACCATTGACAAAAAAGACACCATTGCAAATGCTTTAAAATTAATTACTGAAAACAATTTCTCACAATTACCAGTAACTTCTGATAACAGAATTTTAGGTGCGGTAAACGAACAATTGGTTTTCAATAAGATTTTAGAAAATCCTGAAATAAAAAAACAACCCGTAGAATCCATCATGACCGAAGCACTACCTTTTGTAGATATTACTACACCCATTGAAGTAATTTCAAAAATGATGAGCAAAGACAAAGATGCGGTGCTGGTTAAAGATTTTAAACTCGATAAAAATTACATCATCACTCGTTACGACATTGTGGATGTGATGGCAAGATGAGCGATGTGCGGATTATTTGATGTGCTAATGTGCTGATTTTATAATTACTGGAATCATCAACAACTATTTTCTTCATCACTTAATCGCTTCATCACTTCATAACTCCAATTACCAATGAAGGATCAAATAGGCAGAATTGTTGAGTTAAATAAAACTCCCAAAAGAATAATAACACTTGTTCCTTCACAAACTGAGTTGCTTTTCGATTTAGGTTTGGATAAAGAAGTTGTTGGCATCACTAAGTTTTGTATACACCCACAAGAATGGTTTAGGAACAAAAAGAGAGTTGGCGGAACAAAACAATTAAATTTAGAACTCATTCGTAGCCTTAAGCCTGATTTAATTATAGCAAACAAAGAAGAGAACAACCAAGTACAACTCGAAATTTTGATGAATGAGTTTCCGGTTTGGATCAGTGACATAGCAACCTTAGCTGATGCTTATTGGATGATTGAACAAATCGGGTTAATTACCAATCGTTCTGAAAAAGCTGCTTCGATTATTTCAGGAATCAGCAACCAATTCGTAAAAATTAAAACCACCTCTACAGCCAGTGCAGCCTATTTAATTTGGCAGGAGCCGATGATGACCATTGGTGGCGATACTTTTATTAATGAGATGATGAAATATGCCGGCTTCATAAACGTCTTTTCCAATTACAAGCGATACCCTGAAATTATCGAAGCAGACATAAAAAAATTAAACCCCGAATTTATTTTGTTATCAAGCGAACCATTTCCTTTTAAAGAAAAACACTTTGAACAATATCGGATTATCTGTCCTCAATCAAAAGTAGTACTTGTAGATGGAGAAATGTTTTCGTGGTATGGTTCAAGATTATTGAAAGCTCCCTCCTACTTCACCAGTCTGCGAAAAAACTTATGATTGTTTTGCTCTATTTTTGTTTTGCTTCACACTGATCTATGTTTTCAAAACGTTTTTTGTTGTTGCTTGTATTTTGCACTATCACCATATATTGTACAGCACAAAAAGTTGGTTTAGTGTTGAGTGGTGGAGGCATGCGTGCAATGGCTCATATTGGTGTTATCAAAGCACTCGAAGAAAATCATATTCCAATTGACTACATCACTGGAACTTCAGCCGGGGCCTATATCGGCAGCTTGTATGCTATGGGCTACACTCCGCAAGAAATGGAGCGTATCGTTACCGATAAAAATTTTATCAAAATGGCAAGCGGCATCTTTGACGAAGAAGACACTTATTATTTTAAAAGGAATCCTCCAGATGCATCATGGGTAACAGTAAAATTTGTACTCGATTCTATTTTACGAACTCAACTCCCAAGTAATGTTGTAAATCCGGCAGAAATAGATTTTACTTTAGCTGAACGCATGGCTGAGCCTTCCATGAAGTCGGGTTATAATTTCGACAGTTTAGTGGTCCCTTTTAGATGCGTTGCAGCTGATATTACAAACAAACAAGCTATTGTATTTCGTAATGGTGATTTGGCAATGGCAGTGCGCGCTTCAATGGCATTCCCATTTTATTACGCACCGGTTTTGTTCGATAATAAAATCTTGTTTGATGGTGGCATCTACAATAACTTTCCAGTTGATATAATGCAAAAAGATTACCATCCGGATGTTATAATCGGGGTAAATGCGGCAGGTTTGCCTGATATCCCTTCTGAAGGAAATTTTCTTACACAGATTCGGACATTGTTATATCAAACAACGGTTTATGAAGTACCTAGAGAATCTGATATTTTAATTGAGCCTGATGTAAAATACATGAGTTCGTTTGATTATGACAGAATCAAACCTGCTATTGATAGTGGATACGCAACCACTGTTAGAATGATTGAATCCATTAAACAAAGAACCAAAAAAAATGCTGACATGGTTCGTCTTGAAGAACGGAGAAAATTTTTTAGAACAACCACCGATGAGGTTATTGTTGATCAGATTTATGTTCATGGTATAAGCCACGAAAAAGCAACATATATCCGCAAAATATTAAATCCTAATAACAATTGTATTACGTTATTAGAATTGCGCAAAGCATATTTCAAACTGGCTGCAGATGATAATATTCGATATCTGTTTCCTCACTTATTATACAATCCGGATTCGCGTAATTATGATTTACATCTTGATGTAAAAAGCACCAAAGGTTTAACTGTCGATTTTGGTGGAAATTTTTCATCAAGACCAATTAATACCGGTTTTGTGGGATTTCAATATAATTACTGGAGGCGATTGAGTTATAAATTAACTGGTAATGTTTACTTTGGTAAATTGTATAATTCCAGTCAAGCCAAAATCAGAATTGATGTGCCGGGCCGTTTACCTTTCTTTATGGAGCCTTCTGCTACTTTAAACCAATGGGATTTTTACAAAAGCAGCACTACTTTTTTTAATGATATTAAACCTGCTTATCTTATTCAATTCGACAGAAGCTATGCATTAAATCTTGGTGTTCCGGCCGGAAATCAAGCAAAAGTGATAGGTGGCGCTTCATGGTTTAAGCTTAAGAATAGATATTATCAAACCAGTCAATTCACACAAAGCGACACCAATGACGTTACCAATTTTGAAGGTATCAGTGCAATACTGGAATTTGAAAGAAGTACTTTAAACCGAAAAATGTATCCCAATAGCGGCACTTATCTTAATGTTCATGTGCGTTATGTTACCGGCCAGGAAAGCACAATTCCGGGATCAACAAATGCAATTCGTGATACAGTTACCGTTAATCATGAGTACTTTCAGGGAAGCATTGTATATGATAATTATTTCACCCACCTCTGGAAATTCAAGATTGGCTTTTATGGTGAACTTACACTAAGTGGACAGCCTTTCTTTTCTAATTATACAGCAAGCATTTTGGCTGCTCCAGCCTTTTATCCGCTGCAAGAAACCAAAACGCTGTTTCTCGACAATTTTAGAGCACATAATTTTACTGGACTTGGATTAAAAACAATACTTGCCATTAGCAATTCTGTTGATTTCAGGCTTGAAGGATATATGTTTCAACCCTTTAAGGAAATATTGCCTGACGAATTAAACAAGGCTTACTATGGAGAACTCTTTAGTAAAAGATATTTTATTGGCACTGCCAATGCAGTTTATAATTCTCCTATCGGGCCGGTAAGTTTAAGCCTGAACTATTACGATCAACGCGAAAAACCATTCTCATTAATATTCCATTTAGGATATATATTGTTTAACAAAAGAGCGCTTTATTAAACAATAAATAATCGATTTAGGACACCAAAAAGCATTAATAGGCATTCATTAAAATAGATACTTAAAATATTCCAGTTTGTTTTTTGGATATATGCTTCACCTGTCTATATTTGCACCCCCAATAAAAAAACTGGCTCACGGGTCAGAAATAGTTTAAGGGAGCTTAGCTCAGCTGGTTCAGAGCATCTGCCTTACAAGCAGAGGGTCACAGGTTCGAACCCTGTAGCTCCCACAAAGTCCCGACAATAGTTGGGACTTTTTTTATTTCTGCTGGTTTTCGTCATTTTTCTTTTTTTCTATCCTGGCTTCCTTAACCAGCTCCGATTCAGCAAAATCTGTTATTTCCCAAGCATCTTTCAATAAATATTCGCCAATTCTGGTTCTGCATAACGCTTGCAAATACGCTCCTGCACCCAAAGCTTTGCCAAAATCATTGGCAAGCGATCGAATATAAGTTCCCTTGCTACATACTACTCTGAATTCGACAGCAGGTAATTGGATATTGGTTATTTCAAATTTGGTGATGGTGATTTCTTTTGGATCAAGTACATGATCACCTCCTTTTCGAGCAATGGTATAAGCACGCTGACCATTTACTTTAACGGCAGAATAAAGCGGAGGCGTTTGCAATATAGTACCCGTAAACTGGAGTGTTGCTTCTCTGATTTTTGAATCATTGAGTTGACTGATATCAAAAGTTTTTTCAACTTCGGTTTCTAAATCATAGGATGCTGTAGTGGCTCCCAAAAAAAAACTGCCGGTGTATTCCTTTTCATCAGCCTGAATAAACTGAATTTGTTTTGTTTTTGGACCAGTGCAAATTATAAGCAAACCTGTTGCCAATGGATCCAATGTGCCTGCATGACCTACTCTTTTTGTACGACACAGGTTTCTCACCTTTTTTACAGCATCAAATGATGTCCAGTCTTTAGGTTTATTGAAAAGTAAAACCTTTCCTTCATCAAAAGGATTCATCATTAAATTACTTTCAGGTCAACCCCAAACATTACCAAAATAATAATGATGAGTCCAACAACGATTCTATAATAACCAAAAACTCGAAATCCGTGTTTTGTAATATATCCGATAAATGATTTAATAGCCAACATAGCAACTATAAAAGCAACAATATTGCCCACTACCAGGTAACTAATCTCGTTGCCTTGAAAACCGATTCCTTCCTTATAAAATTTTAAAATCTTGTAGGCGGTGGCGGCAAACATGGTTGGCACTGCCAGAAAAAAAGAAAACTCTGCGGCTGTTTTCCTATTCAGATTCTGCAATAATCCTCCAACAATTGTGGCTGCCGAACGCGACACACCCGGTATCATAGCTATGCACTGAAAAAACCCGATTTTCAAAGCCCTGGAGTTGGTGATTTCCTGATCATTTTCAGTTTTGTTTTCTTTAATAAGCATATCCATAAACACCAAGAATACACCACCAGCAAAAAGTGTGAATCCAACCACCAAAACATTGCCAAGCAAAGCATCAATATAATCATCTAATAAAAACCCTAATACAAGGGCAGGTATTACAGCAACTATCAGTTTTATATAAAAATCTATGCTCTGAAAAAACCGTTTATGATAAAGGACTACCACCGATAAAATTGCACCTAATTGAATGGCAACTGTAAAAGTTTTTGTAAATGGATTATCTGCTATTCCCATAAGCGAAGAAACAATGATCATATGACCAGTAGAGGAAACAGGCAAAAATTCTGTGATTCCTTCTACTATAGCCAATAGTATGGCTTCAATCAAATTCATTCGGAATTATTTCGCTTTTTTTACAATAGCATATATTTCAATGCTATAGCCTAACAAAACTACAATTGGAGCAAGTGTAATTCTTCTGAAACTAAAAATTTCTTCATTGAAAACATTGGGGTCGGTGCTCTTCCCGCCTGACATTAGCATATATCCTAGAATAATAACTGCCAATCCAACTAACATGATGATATAATTCTCTCTGCCAAAGGCGAATGCTGCATCACCAGTTAAAACTGTTTGCTTTGGTGCCGCGGTACTTTTAGTAGGAGCAGGTGCTTTGGATTTAGTAGTTGCCATGATTTTTCTATATACAAATATTGAAGATTAAAATAAATCGTCAGTGCGCAAACGTAGGTATTTATTAACTGCAAACAAAGTACTTAATACAGAAACAACAATGCCTGAAACGATTAGTATTGCAGCAATAATTGCCATGGTTTGAAAATCTTTCAGCATTGAAAGTTCCGGAATTTGTTGCATTGCAAAATACATCAAACCCCCAAGTAGCGCTAATGCTACAAGTGCCCCATATAAACCATTCATAAGTCCTTTGGTGATAAATGGCTTACGAATAAAACCCTTTGTTGCTCCAACTAAAAGCATACTTTTAATCAGTAATCGTTTTGCATACAACGCAATTCGAATAGTGTTATTGATCAAAGCAATGCAAATCAAGAGTAACAAAAAGCTGAACGAAAGGATAATAAGCGTCATGATACGCAGATTTCTATTGATTGAATCCACTAACGATTGCTGATAGTAGACCTCCTTAATTACAGGATTAGTTGAAATTAACTGAATAAAGTTTTTAATGGTGATCGGTTCAGCATATTCAGCCTTTATGTGTACATCGATGGAAGGGAAAAGCGGATTGTACCCTAGAAAGTTAATGAAATCCTCCCCTAAATCCTTTTTAAGTAACAAAGCGGCCTCCTCTTTACTAACAAACCGGTTATCTTTTACATAAGGGGAGTTTGCTATTACGCTTTGCAATTGAGCAATTGAGGCACTATCTGCATCAGCGTTTAGTATTACTGAAAGCTCAATATTTTCACGTACGTAATTCGATATTTTTTTCGCTTGCAATAGCAAAACACCCAAAATCCCTAATAAGAATAGCACCAAAGCAAGACTGATAATGGTAGAAATTCGAGAAGAACGATGTGTTTTACGAACCAGTCGTGTGTTTTCAGCCATTTGATGTTGAGAATGAGCGGCAAAAATATAAAGTTATTTGTGTTAAAGTGTTGAGGAGTAGAAGAGTTGAGATAAAATATTGAGATACTAAAATAATTAAGAAAAAACCGGCTTCAACACCCTAATACTCCTATACTTCAACACTGATTTCCTTATCTTCGTGCCTCAAAATTTTTGAGCGGTGGAATACAATTTCAGAGAGATAGAAGCTAAGTGGCAACACTATTGGCGTGAACACAAATCGTATAAAACCGTATTGGATACTTCACTACCTAAGTTTTATGTACTGGATATGTTTCCTTATCCTTCCGGATCGGGGTTACATGTAGGGCACCCTTTAGGTTATATAGGCTCCGATATTTTTAGCCGATACAAAAGACTAAAAGGGTTTAATGTTTTACATCCTATGGGTTATGATGCCTTTGGATTACCTGCCGAACAATATGCAATTCAAACCGGTCAGCATCCTGCCATCACCACTGAGCAAAACATTAACCGATACCGGGAGCAATTAGATAAAATTGGTTTCAGTTTCGATTGGGACAGAGAAGTTAGAACTAGCGACCCTCAATATTACAAATGGACTCAGTGGATTTTTATTCAGTTGTTCAACTCTTGGTACAACAAAAAAACAAACAAAGCGGAGAACATTAGTACACTGATCAACTGTTTTGAAATAAACGGTTTCAAAGGAACATCAGATGACATTCTAACCGGTGATCTTGAAATTTATCACGATGGATTTACTGCACAAGAATGGAAAGACTTTTCAAGTTCAACCAAAGAAAATGTTTTGCAACAATTTCGACTGGCATACATGGGCGATACTATGGTTAACTGGTGCCCGCAACTTGGCACTGTGCTGGCCAACGAAGAAGTGAAAGATGGAGTGAGTGAGCGTGGTGGTTACCCTGTTGAACGCAAACGAATGAGTCAATGGTGTCTACGCATAACCGCTTTTGCTGATCGTTTACTGAATGACCTGGAAGGAATAGAATGGTCTGAGTCCATTAAAGAAGCACAACGAAACTGGATTGGCAGAAGTGAAGGCTCCAGTTTAAAATTTAAAGTTCAAGGTTCGAATGCTGAAATTGAAGTTTTCACTACTCGCCCTGACACCATATTTGGAGTAACTTTTTTAACACTTGCCCCTGAGCATGAATTGGTAAATGAGCTAACCACTGACGAATATCGGAATGCAGTTAATGAGTACGTTACTTATGCGCGCAACCGAAGTGAACGTGAACGTATGAGTGAGGTAAAACGTATCACTGGTCAGTTTACAGGCGCATATGCAATCAACCCTTTAAACGGTGAAAAAATTCCGGTTTGGGTAGGCGACTATGTATTGGCCGGATATGGAACCGGGGCTGTGATGGCTGTGCCAGCAGGCGACCAGCGCGACTGGGATTTTGCAAAGCATTTTAATTTGCCCATCATTCCAATTAATAAAGATGTTGATATAAGTGAAGCCGCAGATGCAACCAAAGATGCATTGATGATTAACTCAGGTTTCTTAAATGGAATTACTGGTCGCGAGGCAATAAAGGCTGCGATTAAGGAAATTGAAAAGTTGGGAGTTGGTAAAGGAAAAACTAATTACCGTTTGCGTGATGCCATTTTTGGTCGTCAACGATATTGGGGTGAACCCATTCCTGTTTATTATAACGATGGAGTTCCTTGCGTGATGAAGGAAGAAGCACTTCCATTAGTGTTGCCTGAAGTAGATAAGTTTTTACCTACTGAAACAGGTGAGCCACCTTTAGCAAGAGCAAAAGATTGGAATTACGAAACCACTACAATGCCTGGTTGGGCCGGTTCAAGCTGGTATTATTTGCGATATATGGATGCAAATAATAAAAGTGCCTTTGTAGGAAAAGAAGCGGCTGATTACTGGCAAGATGTGGACTTATACCTAGGTGGCGCAGAACATGCAACCGGACATTTATTGTACGTTCGATTCTGGACAAAATTTTTATTTGACTTAGGATACATTCCAAAACAAGAACCTGCAAAGAAGTTGATTAACCAAGGTATGATTCAGGGAGTGTCTGCCTTTGCATACAGGCTTTTACCATTAAAGGTGGTAATAACTTCTGCAAGACCAGTTTTTATTTCAAAAGAAATTGTCGCAGATTATGTAAGTCAAAAAATTACCACTCAGCAGTTATTAGAAAAGGTTAATAGTAAAATCCCTGGCTATTGTAATCTCGAAGACATTTTGAAGGACAATGCAATTGCCATAAGTCAAATTCATGTAGATGTTAACTTAGTTGATAATAATATTTTAGACATTAAAGGTTTTCAAAAATGGCGTGAGGAATTTGTAGATGCAGTTATTATCACTGAGGATGATGGTAAGTATATCTGTGGAAGTGAAGTTGAAAAGATGTCAAAGTCAAAGCATAATGTTGTAAGCCCTGATAAGATCGTTGAAGATTACGGTGCAGATTGCTTGCGCCTCTACGAAATGTTTCTTGGTCCGTTAGAACAAAGCAAACCCTGGAACACCAATGGCATTTCAGGTGTTTCAAATTTTATCCGCAAGCTGTGGCGCTTATATCACAATAAGCAGAACGAATTTGAAGTTAGTGGAGAAGTTGCAACAGCAGCTGAATTAAAAACATTGCACAAAACCATTAAAAAAGTGGAGGAAGATATTGAGCGTTTCTCCTTCAATACATCCGTAAGCACATTTATGATTTGCGTAAATGAACTAACCGATTTGAAGTGCAACAAACGTGCGATATTGGAACCATTGGCAGTTATTCTTTCACCGTATGCTCCACATGTGGCTGAAGAATTATGGAACCTATTAGGAAACAAAGAAAGCGTTACCAAAACACAATTTCCAAAATGGAACCAGCAGTATTTGGTAGAAGACTCTTTTGAATACCCGGTTTCATTCAATGGTAAGGTACGTTTCAAATTAACCATGCCGCTTCAGCTCAATAAAGAAGAAATAGAAAAACAAGTTATCTCATCACCCGAAATGTCAAAGTTTCTAAATGGCGATCAAATAAAAAAAATAATAATAGTACCCGGAAGAATAGTAAATATCGTTATATAAAGAAGTAGGGAGAAAGAAGTAGGGAGTAGGGCACTATAATTTAATGCTTACATCATGCCTCACTACCAACCCCACTCCCTACTAAAAACTCCCTACAAAAAACAAATGCAATTATTAAAACAACATATCGAAGCGCTCATATTTACAGCTGAGCAAACCATTACAGCAGAAGAAATTATTTCTTGTTTAAAAACAGTTTACGAATGGGATCTTACAAAAAAAGAAATCCTTGAAGTGATAGCTGAATTAAAAGAAAAGTATAATCATGATGATTATTCTTTTGAGATTGTAGAAATAGCAGATGGATTTCAGTTCCTCTCAAAAAAAGAATATCACAATGCAGTGAATACATTGCTGCAGATAAAAGCAAAAAGACGTTTGTCAACAGCCGCTTTGGAAACACTTGCCATTATTGCATATAAACAGCCGTTATCTAAATCAGAAATTGAACACATACGTGGTGTGAATTGCGACTATAGTATTCAGAAATTGTTAGAGAAAGAATTAATTGTTATTGATGGCAAAGCCGACACACCAGGTAAGCCATTAATTTATGCGACCAGCAAAAATTTTATGGATCATTTTGGTTTAAAATCAGTAAAGGATTTGCCCAAATTAAAAGATTTGCACCTTGCTGAAAATGAAATAGGGACTCCGGGAGACCTTGTTGATGATTTACCGGCAGATGAAGAAAGTGCACCTTTAGATGAAGCAAACAACACCACTGCTATAGGTAGAGAAGAAGTGGAACAGCATTTGCAAAACGAAGAAGAAAACGAAAGTTAATATTTTGATGAAAAATTCTATTGTTACTGCATTCACCTTTTTTATTGCAGTTTCAAGTGCATTGTCACAAGCTGCTTTACCATCTATTCAAAACGCTGCTTTTGCACCTGGAGAAATTTTAGAGTACAGAGTTCACTACGGATTTATTGATGCCGGTGAAGCACGTTTAGAAGTAAGTAAGGATTATAAAGAATTTGGTGGCCGCACTTGTTATCATGTAATCGGAACCGGCAAATCGATGGGAGCATTCGACTGGTTTTTTAAAGTTCGCGATCGCTACGAAAGTTATATTGACACTCAGGCTTTAGTGCCGTGGTTGTTTATCCGAAGAGTTAATGAAGGCGGATATACTATTAACCAAAATGTAAGTTTCAATCATTATAAAAAAACAGCTACCAGCGAAAAGAAAACTATTGCCACACCTGGTCATGTTCAGGATTTGGTTTCCTCCTTTTATTATGCACGAACTATTGATTTCTCCAAAGCTGCCCCTGGTGATACGTTTGTAATTCACACTTATCTTGATGACGAAACGTTTCCGCTTACCATAAAATTTATCGGTCGCGAAACCATTAAAACAGCAAAGGGGAAATTCAGATGTATTGCCTTTAGACCAATGTTATTGGAAGGACGCGTCTTTAAAGAAAAAGAAGGAATGACCGTTTGGATAACTGATGATAAAAACAGAATTCCGATTCGTGCCGAAGCCGAATTATTTGTTGGTTCTGTAAAAATGGATTTAAAAAGTTATGAAGGTTTAGTAAATCCTATTGCAAAAGAGTAAACTGTTTTTATTATTTAATATTTACTGTAACTATAAAAGGAGCTGATACTGTTTGCTTATGCTCATCAACAACTGAAACTGTTAATTTCCAATTTCCTTTCATGCCATAATTATTAAAAATAACATCCTGTTTCAATGTATTTATTACATCAATCTGAAATGGGATTAACCGGCTATCGCGATAAGCTGAATCGTTTATACTTATTGCATCTAATTGGATTTGATATCCACTATCCACATTGCTGCATATAACACCACCTTGATTAACTATACTCGACTCAATAAAACAAAAGCCATTTTCTGACCGAACGAATTTCGAATTGAAAAATTGTAATTCAATGGTGGGTTTAACTACTGATTGATTGGAGCAACTTGTGTTTAAGAATTTATAGTTGGTTAACGGCAATCTAAAATAATCCACATTTAAATTCGAATTACTAATGATGGAATCTTGCGTCTTGTATACTTCCCTTGTTGCTAAATTTCGTTTTTTAAAACGATTGTAATGTTCCTCTTTTAATGCAATAGTTACAGAAGAATCCTTAGGATTTAGCAAGGACAACAATAAACTTTCCAATGGATAACTCCATCCGGTTAATGCATAAGGAAGGTATTCAAGATTGCGTTCATCTACAATGCACTTTGAAGTGTTTTGCAAATGTGCCTGGCGAATCAATTCTTCCATCTGTGCAACTCTTTTGGTGTATAGAAACGATGCCTCATAAATAATCCACATACGTAAGCAAAGTGAGATGCCTATGAATACATATAAAATATTTTTTGCGAATACAGTCCTCACCTCTTGTATACATACTGAAAAAGATAAAATAATCATCCCTGCAAAAGGCAACAACATTCGCTCACTGTAATTGGTGATAGCAGTGAAACGATGGGTAATAATTATCAATAAAAGAAATGCTACAGGAGCAAAAAACACCATTAACAATTGAAGATTTCTCCTTTTGATAAACAATATCCCCAGTGTGATTATCCATAAAATACCGATCAGGAAATTTTCTTTAAAGTAAACCTTGAGAAAAGAAACTATAAAATCAAAGTCGGTAACATTATTCACATTACTGTAATCGTTGAACACCACAGGGTAAAAAGATTTTTGATAATCGTATTTATCAAGCACTAAAAATTTTGCCACAGTAATAATTAAAAATGTGCTAATTAGAAATAAATTCTGTTTAGAAAAAAAAATTTCGTTTTGCTGAACAATAAACCAAATGATAACAAAGCCAGCAAGAATAAATAACAAAGGATGCGAAAAAATAATCAGCAAAAGTAGCAACGGAATCAGATTATATTTAAATCGCTTCATCTGCATCAATGCTTCATAAAGAAACGGAAGCAGCACTAATCCTTGCAATAACTCAGTTACCGGACAATAAAAACTAAACTTAACTGCAAGGCAAACCAATAACAAAACTGAAACAGCGGCCGTTTGACTTCTCACAACATATACTGCCACTAAGAACAATAAATAATAATAGCATACATCACCACAGCTATATAACAACATTAACGATTTTAGGTTAGCACCTGCATAAATACCAATCAAGGGTAAAACCTGCGACACGAAACCGATTAACCTTCCATGTGCAATATAAAACCCTTTGCGGTTAATTATTTCAAATAAATAATGTGCAGCATCAAATGCGTGTCGCTCTTTGTAAAACAAAATCGAAAAAACAAACAGCACTAAGAAAAATAAATGGCCAGTTATTTTTACAAATAGCGATACTCGATTCAAAATATTTACTAATTAAAGAGATTATAATTAAAACTCTACCAACGAAGCAGCTGGGGATATACTAAATTTTGAGATGATTAAATCACGGTAAGTTTAAAACGCTTTACACCGGAGTTACTTCTAATCATCAGAAAATAAATTCCTTTTGAATAGTTACGCATATCTAATATTGTTTTATAGCTATTAGAAACTTCCACATTGTTCTGTTGCAACAATTTACCCTCCACATTATAAAGTTGAATACTTAATGTTTCATTTTTAATATCGTTCATCACAATATTAAAAATTCCGTTAGAAGGGTTTGGGTATACCATCACATTTCCTCCAAACTCGTTTTCGTTTAAGCCTGTTGTATTATCAATGCTAACATCATCGATGGCTATGTCGCTTCTATAGTCAACTCCTGTAATTCCTCTGAAGTGTATGTTAACAACATTGGTTGCAAAAGTCGATAACGACACTACCTTTTTATACCAGTTATTTCCCTGGTCACCAATAATTGGAGGTATTGCATCAAGTGTCCATTTGTCACCAGAATAAATATCGATATGCAACTCGCCCATATCTGCACCATACATATGATACCAAAAAGTCAACTGTGGTGTAGTGAGTAAAGTCAAGTCAAGACATGGCGTGGTAAGAAGCGCTGTTTTAAGTGTACAGGCACCGGATGGTTCAAGGTACATATACTTTCCGATATTGGTGCCGGTAGTATGATCGTTTGTTGGCCCGGTAGATGTAGAAGGTGTGGCACCAGCATTTGTGCGAAAATCAATATCATCAATCACACCACTTTCCTCATTCATCCATTCGTTTAGCAATCCACACACCGTTACTTCACAATCACTTGCTGTGGAGCATAAACCAAAAGTTTCGAAATCTTCGATGAAGGGTACTGTCCCGCTAATACCGGAAAGAAAACTAATAGCTGCATTTGTGGTATCATTATTTTGATTCAAATCACCTGCAAGAGCTGACCATACCATCAGCGAATGATAACCAAGAAATCCAAGATTAACTTTTGTTATGAATGAATAAGTCTTACTACTTAAAGGTGCTACCGTATCGGGGCAAATTTCGCTTACAGGAGATGTCCCATCATAAGAATAACTTACGGGTATATCAAAAATTGGACTTTGTCCCACATTTTCGATTTCAACATAAACAGTTATATTAGTATAACTCTGGCACGAAAGCATTGTACCTTTTGGACTTATTGCCCCTACTTGAACATCAATTGCAGCCGTACTCTTATTAATACCATTTTGCTTGCTAACTGCACCATCGACATAACCCTCTTGATTTTTATGAGCAATGAATCGATTGTTTGAATGAGCAGTTAGTTGCGATGAAATCACAACTAAAACAATCAGTAACGCTGTAAAATATTTTTTCATATTAAAATTTAGT
>JANNXV010000085.1:0-15898 GCA_031409815.1 Bacteroidota bacterium | reverse complement strand
AACAGGTTTTGCTCAGGCAATACTTTAACAATTTGCAGATTCTGCATCATCACGCGCTCAGAGCCCATGTGCCCGGCAGTGCGGATACCTTTAAATACCCTTGATGGCCATGATGAAGCACCACGTGAACCAGGAGCACGTAAACGATTGTGCTGACCATGAGTAGTTCCTCCAACTCCACTAAATCCGTGACGTTTAACAACACCCTGAAAACCTTTTCCTTTTGAAGTACCTACTACATCACAAAAATCTCCTTCTTTAAAAATGCTAGCAGTAATTTCTTCACCCAGCGCTAACTCCTTTTCATATCCGCTGAACTCAACAAACTTGCGCTTTGGAGTGGTGCCTGCTTTCTTAACGTGACCCATGAGTCCCGCTGAAGTATGTTTTTCTTTCTTTTCGCCATATGCAATCTGCACAGCGTCATACCCATCAGTATCTTTTGTTTTTACCTGGGTAACAATGCATGGACCGGCTTCTACAACCGTGCAGGGAATGTTTTTCCCTTCAGCATCAAAAATGCTGGTCATGCCTACTTTTCTTCCTATTATACCTGCCATCTTAACTACGTATTAGTTGTTTTGGTCTTAATTAAATTAAATTATGACTATAAATTTATGCTTCCTACGAAGCAAACCTGAAACTTTTATCCTTAAACTTTAATCTCTACTTCTACTCCACTTGGCAATTCAAGCTTCATTAAAGCGTCAACAGTTTTAGCAGTTGTGCTGTAAATGTCGAGCAAACGTTTGTAAGAACACAATTGAAACTGCTCACGTGCTTTTTTGTTTGCATGCGGTGAGCGAAGCACTGTGTAAATCTTCTTCTCAGTAGGAAGTGGAATGGGTCCTGTAACTACTGCTCCTGTTGGTTTAACAGTCTTTACGATTTTCTCAGCTGATTTATCAACCAGATTGTAATCGTAAGATTTTAATTTGATTCTGATGCGTTGGCTCATTGCCTTTATTTATTTAAGAACGATTATTTTTAATTTGATAATGCGATGATTTGAAAATTTGAAGATGATTTACTGATTGATATTTTGATGTGAGAATTTAATTTTCAAATTTTCAAATTAACCAATCTTCAAATTGTGTTATACTTTTTCTGCTGATTTACCTTTCAATTTTGCTATAACTGCATCAGCCATTGCCTTTGGAACATCAGCATAATGTGAGAATTCCATAGTTGAATTTGCACGACCTGATGACATGGTACGCAATTGAGTTACATATCCAAACATTTCGCCCAATGGAACCTTTGCCTTAATAACCTGAGCACCTGCACGGCTATCCATACCTTCCATCTGACCTCTTCTTCTGTTTAAGTCACCAACTATATCTCCCATGTATTGCTCAGGTGTTAATACCTCAACACTCATGATAGGCTCTAATAATACTGGTTTAGCTTTTGGAACTGCTTCTCTGAATGCAGTACGTGCACAAATCTCGAATGATAATGCATCACTATCCACATCATGGTAAGAACCATCATACAAACGCACTTTCATGGTTTGAACCGGGTAACCTGCCAGCACTCCGTTCACCATAGCTGCCTTGAAACCTTTTTCAACTGCAGGAATAAATTCACGCGGGATATTACCTCCTGAAATCTCATTTTCAAACTGCAATCCACCATTTTTACTATCGGCAACAAAGTCCTCATCAACAGGTGATAAGGTAAACTTAATATCAGCAAATTTACCACGACCACCGGTTTGTTTCTTGTAAACCTCACGATGTTCTACTGAACCGTTAATAGCTTCCTTATACGCCACTTGAGGAGCACCCTGGTTCACCTCAACCTTGAATTCACGTCTCAAACGATCCACAATAATTTCTAAGTGCAACTCGCCCATACCACTGATAATGGTCTGGCCGGAATCTTCGTCCGTTTTAACACGAAATGTAGGATCCTCTTCGGCAAGTTTGCTCAATCCATTACCTAACTTATCAAGATCAGCCTGAGTTTTTGGCTCAATAGCTAAACCGATAACCGGCTCAGGGAAATTCATTGCTTCCAATACGATCGGAAAATCTTCTGCACACAAAGTATCGCCTGTCTTAATATCTTTAAAACCTACGGCTGCTCCAATATCACCTGCACCAATTTCAGGCACTTGGTTTTGTTTGTTAGCATGCATTTGGAAGATACGTGAGATACGCTCTTTATTTCCACTTCTAGTATTCAATACATAACTTCCTGACTCTAATTTTCCGGAGTAAGCACGGAAATATGCCAAACGACCTACGAAAGGATCGGTAGCAATCTTAAATGCAAGAGCTGCAAATGGTTCTTTCAAATCAGGTTTGCGAATAACTTCTGCTCCAGTATCTGGATGTGTACCTATAATGCTTTCCTTATCCATGGGACTTGGCATCAACGCCATCACATAATCCAACATGGTTTGAACGCCTTTGTTCTTAAAGGCAGAACCACAAAACATTGGAACCACTTTATTTGCAACACATGCTTTACGCAAAGCTGTAAGCATTTCTGCTTCTGTAATGGAGTTAGGGTCTTCAAAATACTTCTCCATTAATTTATCATCGAATTCAGCAACGGCTTCGAGTAATTTAACTCTCCACTCTTTTGCTTCTTCCATCATGTCTTCAGGAATAGAAACAATTTTGTAAGTCATTCCTTGGTCTGCATCATTCCACTCAATAGCGCGGAAGTTTACTAAATCAACCACACCACGGAAAGTTTCTTCATTACCTAATGGCAACTGTAAAGGAATTGCATTTCCGCCTAACATTTCACGCACCTGCTTAACAACATTTAAAAAGTCGGCACCGGCACGGTCCATTTTATTTACAAAACCCAAACGGGTAACATTATAATTATTAGCTAAGCGCCAGTTGGTTTCTGATTGAGGTTCCACACCATCAACTGCGCTAAACAAAAACACTAAACCATCTAATACACGTAAAGAACGATTTACCTCAACAGTAAAATCAACGTGACCAGGAGTATCAATAATATTGATTTTATATTTCTTTGTGGTAGGCAAACGCTTACCATTATCTGTAGGATAATCCCAAAAAGTAGTAGTAGCAGCAGAGGTAATTGTGATACCACGCTCCTGCTCTTGAACCATCCAGTCCATAGTTGCAGCACCATCATGCACCTCTCCAATCTTGTGTGTTATACCGGTATAAAAAAGGATACGCTCTGTACAAGTGGTTTTACCTGCATCAATATGCGCAGATATACCAATATTACGTACGTATTGTAAATCTATCTTCTCGTCAGCCATTGCTTTATTTCCTTAACTCTAATTACTACTTAATTAACTTTAAAATGAGAGAATGCCTTATTTGCTTCAGCCATTCTATGCACATCATCCTTTTTCTTTACTGAAGCACCTTCACCTTTAGCAGCAGCAATGATTTCGCCAGCCAATTTCTCAGCCATGCTTTTCTCATTACGCTTGCGTGAATAAAGAATCATCCATTTTATTCCCACAGAAATTCTGCGGTCAGGACGAACCTCACTTGGAATCTGGAATGTTGCTCCACCTACCCTACGGCTTCTAACCTCAACAGTTGGCATAATATTATTAAGTGCATTGCGCCATTGTTCCAAACCGTTTTCTTTTGTTTTGGCTTCAACACGCTCAAGAGCAGCATAAAAAATTTCAAACGCAGTTCCCTTTTTACCCTGCTCCATCATGTTATTAACAAAACGTGTAACTAACGGATCGTTAAATTTTGGATCTGGTAACAGTATTCTTTTCTTTGGTTTTGATTTCCTCATTGTGAGTAGCTCGTAATTTCTTTAGTTCTGATTATTTCTTTTTTGCTGGTGCTGCTGGTGCGCCTGCTTTAGGTCTCTTTGTACCGTATTTACTTCTCCGTTGATTTCTACCTTCAACACCTGAAGTATCCAGCGTACCGCGAATAATGTGATAACGAACTCCAGGTAAATCCTTTACCCTTCCACCGCGTATCATTACAATACTGTGCTCTTGAAGATTGTGACCTTCACCCGGTATGTATGCCGTAACTTCAAACTTATTAGTTAAACGCACCCTTGCTACCTTACGCATTGCTGAATTTGGCTTTTTAGGTGTTGTTGTGTACACACGTGTACAAACTCCTCTGCGTTGTGGGCAGGTCATGAGGGCAGGAGACTTGCTCTTGTCCACCAATTTTACTCTGCCTTTGCGAACTAACTGCTGTATTGTTGGCATTCGTTAATTATTGTTTTTTCTATGATTTGATATTGTTTAAACAGTATTCCCCCTAAAAAGGGACGGCAAAAGTAGCAAAAGTTTTCATTTTATCAAGCTATGTAAAAAATAATTTCTAAACAATCGAAAGTTTTACTTGAGGCTTGTAATCAAGCTATTACAATTTAAATTTTAAGAAGTTGACATTGTCACTTCAAAATCACAACCCGTCTGATTCAGTTTTGCTACCTATTCCATCTGTTGAAGCCTCTGTCAGTTGGTCAGAAACTTCGGGGTCAATATTTTCGGACAACTCGGATACTTCAGTCGCACCCATTTGAAAATGTCTTACTAATCCCCCTTTCAGTTTACGGCTATAATCTTCCTGCAACCACGACACATAACTCTCGCTCGTTTTACTCAAACAACGAGCATAAACCCTAATGCGGTAATCGATTTCCTCCTTTAATAAGCCAAACAAAATAGTTGCTTCTTTTAAATCGGAACTGTTTTCGATGCAAATTTTAAGGTGTTGATCCAGCGAACGCTCAATCACAATAATTGGTCGCTGACGTTTACTTATAGCTTGCTTGTGTTCTTCTTTAATATCAAAATCAATTTCAGCTGACTTAGAGAACATTTTCCGCAATTCTTCAGGCATCACATATTTGTAGCGTCTCTCTATTTCCTCATCACTCCATATTCCAGCCAAATGCAAGTCAGGAGAACGAAAGATGCTTGCCCAATCTACAGCAGCATCCCACAACCCAAATCGACCCAGGTTGTTACCTAAATCAATTACAGTAAATTCCCTTTTATCAGCCAAAAAACGAGACCCACGACCGATCATTTGAAAATACAATGTAAGAGATTTTGTTGCTCGGTTTAATATAATACTCTCAACTGTTGGCTCATCAAATCCGGTGGTTAATATACTTACGGATGTCAAGATTGCATCCGGCTTCTCTCTGAACCATTGCAAAATTTCCTTTCGTTCCTTTGAAGTATTGGTATTATCCAAATGCCTTATTTCATAACCTGCGTGTTTAAAAGTATGGTAAACATGCTTTGAGGTATCGATTCCATTGTTAAAGATCAGCGTTTTTTTACCTAAACTTCGTTCCTGATAAGCACTCAACAATTTATCTTGCATCATGTGCTGATTATAAAGTCGTTCGCTAGAACTTACGGTGTAATCACCATTTATTCCCACCTTTAAAGAACTAAGACCTACATGATGGCTATAAGTTGTAGCGCGTGCAAGAAAACCCATATCGATCAGCGAAGCAATACTCTCTCCTATTATTAACTCATCATAGGTATCCTTCATTGGAAGATTGATGTTGCTACTTAAAGGCGTAGCCGTTACACCCAGCGCAACACCTTTTTCATAAAATTTAAAAAGCTTGCCAAAAGAATTATAATGGGCCTCATCAACAATCATTAAACCCACATTATCTAAGTCAAGTATTTTATCGCGCAAACGGTTATTAAGTGTTTCAACCATTGCAACAAAACACATAAAGTCGTTAGGTACCGGCAATTCCTTTACCTCACGACTGATTACTTTATTCACTACCCCGAACTCATTTAACATTGCGGAGGTTTGAGCACATAATTCAACACGATGGGTTAGTATCAATACCTTTTTACCGGTTTCTTTAATAAATCGTCTGGTAAGTTCAGAGAAAATAACTGTTTTACCACCACCGGTTGGTAATTGATACAATAGATTATATCTTGTTGGATGATCTTTGAGGCGATTAAAAATTTCTTCAATAGCTCCCTGCTGATAAGCATATAATTGCTTGCCAATAGTTATTTCAGGTATTGATGATGATTCAGATATATCCAATGTGTTTATGTCCTTTTAAAAAAGGCGTGCAAAGATACGAGGTAATCACAGTTCTGGAAGAATTTAAATAATCAATTTGAACACCTCGTCAAATACATTTATCCTTCTGTTGATTGAGAACTAATAAAAAACAGTTTTAGATAAACAAAAAAAAGCATTTGAATTAACGCTAACAATTAAGAGCCATTGATTAGTTTATATGGAATAGGACCACCGTTTGTCTCCCCGACAAATCAAATAAATATTTTACACCATATGCAACTATGTGCCATCAAATCTCGTCTTATTGTATAACAAGAGTATTTATCTAGTAAATTGAGTTTATGTTTAGTCCCGGGAAGTAGTGGTTCCGGGACTACTTTTTATTTTTTTTAGGTAAAAAGATATAAAGTTCCAGTTAAAGGTTTTTAGTAGCTTATTTTCAACTTTTAAAAACTTCTCTTTACTTTCTATATTTGCAAAAAATAACGAAAAAAATTTATGAAAATTTCATCCAACATCAAGATACATTCTATTCTACTTTTGTCAATTGTTGCATTTTTGATTACATCTTGCTCACCACAAATTGAACTTACTTCTTCTTGGACCAACAAACAAGCCAATCCAAAGCCACAACCTTTAGTGATGGTGATGGTGATGGGTAAAGATTTAGCCAATCGTCAAAATGCCGAAAGTTATATTGTAGCAGAATTACAAAAAAGCGGCATTAAGGCAATAGCCGCTTTAGATGTATTTAAACCTGAAGTGCAGAAATACGATTCGGCTACCATGGTGAGTTTATTACGCCTTAACAAGGTTGATATGCTGCTTACAAGTGCTATTACCAATGTGACTGAAAAGGACCGTTATGTGCCCGGCACTACCGAACAGGTTCCAGTTGGCACTTATTCAACTCCTTATAACCCTTATTACAATAACTATAACTACTACAACAATTATTATAATAACTACAACTATCAATACAATAATTATCAAACCATTTATGAAACCCGCACCACCCCAGGTTATACGGTAACAGATGTGGAAGTTATTATAGAGAGTCATTTGTACGATGTTGAAAAAACTGAATTACTTTGGTATGGTCAATCTAAAGCATTCACTAAGGAACCATCGTCAGAATTATTCAACTCGTTTGCACGTATTGTAGTTGGAGATATCAAGAAAAATAATTTGTTGGTTAAGTAAATCTCCTTCAATTAAAAAAAAGAGCCTTCCCGGTATATTAAACTTGGAAGGCTCTTTTTTTTGTCTAAAAATTTATTGCTCGAATATTACAATTTTATTAACCGGCAAATAAACATTGTATCTCCCCCTATTTCGGCTGCTTGCAATAATGCTTGCTGTTCTGCTAGCAAACCCAATTGCTTTGCATATTCAACTTGTACTTCATTCTCTTCTTTAAAAACAGAACAGGTAATATAAATCAATGGTTTACCCGGCTTTAACAATTGAAATACGTTTCTTAGAATAGACCGTTGCAATACTTGAAATTGCTTGATTTTTTCAGGTTGAAAAAAAGAAATTTGTTCAGGAGTGCGCGCCCATGTTCCTGAACCGGAGCAAGGAGCATCTAAAATAATTCCATCAAATTTTTTAGAAGCCAGCTCAGCAGAAATAGCAGTAGAAAGATCACATTCAAATAGCTGATAGTGTTTAATACCGGCACGCTTAAAACGAATTTTCAAGTTCTCCAAAACAGAACTACGTTGATCGCTTACAAAAAGCTTTACAGATGGTTTTATGCTATGAAGCAATAAACTTTTGCCTCCTGAAGCAGCGCAGCAATCGTACCAATTTTCGTTCGGAAGCGGATAAAAATAGTTTCCGGTACGTTGCGAACTGATATCTTGAATTTCAAAATAACCTGACTGAAAAGATTTTAACGAATCAAGTTTTGTTCTTTGATTAACACTCCAGGCATTTGGCTGAGTTTTGCTTTGTTCGGCAGCAATACTATTTTCCAGAAATTCCTTTTTTATTTTTTCTTCAAATTCACTTCTAATACGTATCCAAACTTTTGGTTGTTTAAAAATACTCAATGCAAATTGCTCAAAATAATTTTCCTTATTTAAACCTGAATTATCGACAGACATGCTTTCTTCAAATGGAAATATATCAACAATAGAAAACGAACTGTAATTTGCTTTTACAATGTTTATCTTATCATTTAAAGTATTTAAAAAATCATCTGGAACAAGATTCGTATACTCACTTACTGCGTGTTTCAATAAATCACCGTCTTGTTCATTCACTAAGAAATTAGCAACAGCAAGTTTGGTCTCAATGGGTTGATCGCTTAATGCTTTACCTAAACGGTAGTAACCATAAACCCAATCGCTAAACAATCGTCTGTCGCGCGAACCCATTTGTTTATGCTCACGAAAATAGTGCTGTAAAAAACGGTGCAGAGGCTGTTGCCCCTGATAACTCTTTATCAAATCAACAATTAAACTAAATTGGCGGGACTCTCTCATCTATATTTGCCTTCATTGGAGATGAACGAAGCAATCCTTTTCATATCATTAGATTGCTTCGTTCATCTCAATGACGATAAAAACTTTTAATTCAACACTAATTTCATTTGTGATTTCTCGGTTTCGCCCCCAAATGATTTAGGAGCACTACCCGAAGAAACACTGCTAACAGCAGCTGGCTTTGAAGGCCCTGTAATCACTTTCAAAATAGGGAATTTGGTAACCACGTTGCCAATAGATGATCTTCCCTTAATTAGCATCTCATTAAAATTAATTACAGACTCAAGGTTACGCAACTTAGGTTTTGGTTTTAATTTAACAGTAACTGTTGGTGAATCATTGGCACCAGTTACACTCAAATGCAATACCGTAGAACCTTCGGTTCCTTTGGTAAGATCATAAGGTTTATCTCTTGTAACACCACCAACGGTAAACCGCTTCATCATTATTGCACCTCTTATACCATCACGATAAATCATGTTGTAAACTATATGCTCGTTATCCTTATCAAATATTGCTACATGCAAAATATCCTTTCCCACATACGTCTTATCTGATATTCTTGTAACTGTTAATTTTCCATCCGAGGTTATGGCTATTACATCATCGATATCGCTACAGTCGCAAATAAACTCATCCTTCTTTAATCCATGTCCCACAAATCCTTCAGCGCGATTAATATAAAGTTTAGCATTATTGATCACCACTTTGGAAGCTACAATGTTTTCAAATTCTGCCATCTGGGTTTTTCTTTCGCGCCCCTTACCATACTTTTTGAGAAGGTTCTTAAAATAATTTATGCTGTATTGTTTCAAACCTTCGAGATTGGCTGTCACTTCCTTTATCTCTGCTTCCAATGCTTTTATCTTCTCATTTGCTTTGAATGCGTCAAATTTTGAAATACGCTTGATTTTTATTTCAGTTAATGCAGCTACATCATCATCGGTAATTACACGATTGAGTTTTTTCTTAAATGGTTTTAATCCTGCATGAATTGTTTCAATTACTGACTCCCAGGTATCGCAGTTTTCAATATCGCGATAGATACGCTTTTCAATAAATATTTTTTCAAGCGAAGAGAAATGCCAATCTTCTTGTAATTCACTTAAACGAATTTCGAGTTCACGCTTTAATAATTCCTGAGTGTTCAGAGCGGACAATCGAACAATTTCATTCACACCCAAAAATTGAGGTTTACCATCAAGTATCACACAACTATTAGGCGAAATACTTACTTCACAATCTGTAAAAGCATATAATGCCTCTATTGTTTTATCAGTATCTTCTGATGATTCAGGATGAAGATGAATTACAATTTCTACTTGTGCTGCGGTATTATCTTCAACTTTTTTGACTTTTATTTTACCTTTATCATTCGCTGCAAGTATCGAGTCAATTAAGGAGGTGGTAGTGGTTCCAAATGGAATCTGCTTTACAACTAAGGTTTTCTTTTCACCTTTTTCAATTACAGCCCTAACTCTTATACGACCTCCTCTCAATCCTTCATTATACTTACTAAAATCGGCTAATCCACCAGTTGCAAAATCGGGTAATAAATTTGTTTTCTTGCCACGCAGCGCCTCAATGGATGCTTCAATTAGTTCGCAAAAATTATGTGGCAATATCTTACATGCCAATCCTACTGCAATACCTTCAACACCAGAAGCCAACAATAAAGGAAACTTTACTGGCAATGTAACCGGTTCCTTATTTCTTCCATCATAAGAAGCCTGCCAGATAGTTGTCTTTGGATTGTAAACCACTTCTAAAGCAAACTTGCTTAAACGCGCTTCAATATATCGCGCTGCAGCAGAACTATCACCGGTATAAATATTACCCCAGTTACCTTGTGTATCAATCAGCAAATCCCGCTGACCAATCTGCACCATTGCATCACCAATACTTACATCACCATGCGGGTGATACTTCATGGTATGTCCAATTACATTAGCAACCTTATTATATCGGCCATCTTCTAACTCATACATTGAATGTAACACTCTGCGTTGAACTGGCTTTAAACCATCATCAAGATAAGGTACTGCACGTTCTAAGATTACATATGAGGCATAGTCTAAAAACCAACGCTTGTACATATCACCCACAGGTCCGTGGGATTGATTACTATTATTTGTATTTGAAATATTATCTTCCATTAAATGATTTAGGATATTGAGATTTAGGATTTAAGGACTTCCGCTTAATCTATAATTTAAAATCTAAAATTTACAATTCAACTTCTTCTTCAACTGGTTCCAGTTCATCTTCTATTCTTAAATTTTTGATAATAAAATCCTGACGTTCCGGACTATTTTTCCCCATATAATAATCAAGCAATGAATGAAGTGAACTTTCTCCAGACAATGTAACAGGATCGATTCGCATTTTTTTACCAATGAAGTTTGCAAACTCTCCCGGAGAAATTTCACCCAAACCTTTAAATCGTGTTATTTCAGGTTTAACTCCCAATTTTTCAATTGCTTTAATTCTTTCAGGTTCGGTGTAACAATAAATAGTTTCCTTTTTATTTCGCACACGGAACAAAGGTGTTTGCAAAATATAAACATGATTGTTTTTTACTAACTCAGGAAAGAATTGCAAGAAGAATGTGAGCAACAGCAATCGAATATGCATACCATCAACATCTGCATCGGTGGCAATTACAATACGATTGTAGCGCAATGTTTCCATGCCGTCTTCTATATTGAGAGCATTCTGTAACAAATTAAATTCTTCGTTTTCGTAAACAATCTTTTTAGTAAGTCCAAAACAATTTAGCGGTTTACCCTTTAAACTAAATACAGCCTGTGTATTTACATCGCGCGAAATTGTAATTGAACCACTAGCACTATCACCCTCTGTAATAAACAAGGTAGAGTTTAAACGATCAGCGTGACGCAAGTTATCGAGATGAACACGACAGTCGCGCAATTTCTTGTTATGCAAATTGGCTTTTTTTGCACGTTCGTTTGCCAGTTTTTTTATACCAGCGATTTCCTTTCGCTCTCGTTCACTTTGTTGAATTTTTTTCAACCACAAATCAGCAGTCTCTGCATGTTTATGCAAATAATTATCCAGGTTAGTTGAAACAAAATCAACAATCCAATTTCGCAAGGATGGACCGTTAGGATAAACACCTTGAGACCCCAATTTTGTTTTTGTTTGTGACTCAAATACCGGTTCTTGTATACGAATACTAATTGCAGCTACAATAGAAGTACGTATATCACTCGGATCAAAATCCTTCTTGTAAAAATCGCGTGCAGTTTTAACTAATGCTTCTCTAAAGGCAGCCTGATGTGTACCGCCCTGAGTGGTATGTTGTCCGTTTACAAAAGAATAGTAATCTTCACCATACCCGGTGGTATGTGTAAAGGCCACTTCTATATCCTTGCTTTGAATGTGTATGACATTATAAAGGGGCTCATCACTCAAATTACTATTGAGCAAGTCTAGCAATCCCTTCTCGCTATAAAATGCCTGACCATTTAGATTGATGGTTAAACCTATATTTAAATAGGTGTAAAGTTTAACCATTGTCTCTATGTATTCCATTTTGTATTCGTAGTCAGTAAAAATTTCACTGTCCGGCTCAAATGAAATAATAGTTCCGTTTTTTAAATCAGTCTTTTGTTCCTTTTTTTCTATCGTTAAAATCCCTCTTTGAAATTCGGCCCATGTGGTTTTTCCATCTCTAATACTTTGTACTTTAAAATAGGACGACAATGCGTTAACTGCTTTTGTACCTACACCATTTAGGCCAACAGATTTCTGAAATGCCTGACTATCGTATTTTCCTCCAGTATTAATTTTACTTACGCACTCCACTACTTTGCCAAGCGGAATACCACGACCGAAGTCGCGCACAACCACTTTTCCATCCTTAACTTCTACATTTACTTGCTTTCCACTGCCCATCACAAACTCGTCAATGGAGTTATCGATAACTTCCTTAATCAACACATAAATACCATCATCTCTACTGCTTCCATCGCCTAACTTGCCAATGTACATTCCCGGACGCAATCGTATATGCTCCTTCCAATCGAGGCTTTGTATGCTATCCTCATCATAAATATTATTCTCGCCTGTCTTTTTTGCCATCTTGTTTTTAATTTGAAGATTTGAAGATTGAAGAATTAAACCTATAAGGTACAGTCATTCTCAAATTTTCAAATCAACTCATTTTCAAATTGAGTATTTCTTTCGGAATGCAAAGAACGAAAGAATTACTCAATCAAAATTAATTCAGACATAGGCTGGAGGCGAGAAAGAGCAGTTTATTTATGAACAACCATTGGTTAGTCTAAAAAACAATCAAAAAACCATTAAAGCTTTCTCATAAATAATATGGTTGCAATAAATAGTACAATACATTGAAAACCTTATTTACTCGAAAATGCGGATTTCTTCAAAATCTGTAGAATCAACTGGAATTGTATCAGAAGGTAGAATCATTTTCAAAGCACTTCCTTTCAAAACAACATCAGGTTTGAGGCTATCTAATTCATTTTGAGATATTTTTTCACGTATCAGCAATCGTTTCCCAATCAAGTCAAAATATCCTTTGTGATATGGTTTGAGGTGCCCGGAAGAATCAAATGCATATTTAAAATATTTTGGACGAGGTATAATTTCTGACAAGAAAACACTTTCAGAAAGTGAAAGATCCATTGGTTGCTTAACGAAATAAAACCGTGATGCTTCACCAACACCATAAATATCCGGACCCCATTCAATAATATTTAAATAGATTTCGAACATACGTTCTTTACTAACCAAATGATTTTTTTCAATTAACCAAACAATAAGTGCTTCTTCCAATTTACGCGAAACCGTTTTATTCCGACTCAAAAAAATATTTTTCACCAGTTGCATGCTAATTGTGCTCCCTCCTCTTGCAAAACGTCCTTGTTTGATATTTTCGGCAATTGACTCTCTAAACGCATCTTGAACAAATCCTCCATGTTGAAAGAATGAAGGGTCTTCAGAGGTAAGTACTGTGTTTTTTAAATAGTCCGACACATTTCCTAATGGAGTAAACATAGGATTAGCCTCTCCAACTAAGATATCACGCATCTCCTTATCCCTATCCATAGCTGTGTAGAGAAATGGCTCATTAATACGTGAAAAATTTTCTTCACCAAATTTTAGAATACGAAAATTTTCTTTCTCTAACTTAGAATCGAAAACAAGTTGATCTGGGTTACTTGTGTTTACATTAAAGTGCAAATTATAATTCAAATTACCAGTGGCTTGCAAACCCATTAATGAATTAAACATACCTTGAGGAAGCGACCCGAAAAAAATCTCAGATGTAGTATTAAAACCAATATCAAGTTTAATGATAGGTTCAGGTTCTCTTTGATATGAACCGGAAACAGTAATAGGCAATTTACCTAATTTAAAAACAGATGAATCATTCACTGAAATTAGGCTATGCTCAATTGTTGTATTTAAGTTGCAACTGAATTCTGGAACAATTACGTCAGTATTAGAAATCCGCCAGTGATTTAAAATTAAATTCTGTATATTAAAACTTAATTGTAATGGCATTTTTTTATTTTCATCATTAGCTTTCAAACTTACTTGCGCAGCATCAAATTCAACCTTCATGCTATCAATCATATCAAAAAGTGGAAGTGAGGCTGGCAAATTGTTTAATTTTAAAATATTAAATTTATAATAGGAATCAGCAGTGTTTACAATACCCTCAATACTATAACTCGCAACTTCAGTAAGAGAAGTTGTTACAACATCACATCTGAATTCTTTACCATTAAAAGCAAGTTGCGGAATTTTTATTGTTTCAGATTTTTCATTTACCTGGCTTCGAAAAGTAAAATCTTTCACATAAATAATAGAACCAAAAAAGCGATTTACTTTTTCCAAAAAAGGAGCAAAACTTTCGTAATAACCAATAGGTACCGTTGTTCTTACTGTGTCTTTAACAATTGTTTTATTAGATAAAAACGAATAATTGGAAACAGCATCTCGTTTAACTGCATTGACAAAAACACTATCGGCATAAATTTCCTTAAAGCCCAATTTCAACCGCAAAAGCAAACCAATACTGATTTTTAGTTCCACATTTTTAATCGTCAAAAGCGTATCACCAGTTAAAGGAGCGAGCACTATTTTTCTAAAATAAACATCGCGAACGCCATCAAATCCGTAATCATCAATGGTTAAAGCAACACGATATCGATCAAGAAGTTTCTCTTCAATCTTTTGTACTCCAAGCTCCAACAAGGAATTGCGGTAGAGAAAAACAGAAAACAATACAAGCAATAAAAAAATCAGAACTATTACCAGTATTTTACTTCGAAGAGTCATTAATCAATTTTACAAGTCATTAGCCAGGCATAAAATTAGGTAAATCGTAACTAGCAATCACAAATACTTAATTCATTGTTTAAGAAACATAAATAATGATCTTAAAAAAATGATCTTGTTGTAAAGAATTACGAATCAATAAAAGCGGTAGGTCAGAGATTACAATAAACCTATAGAACATAACAAGTTTATCTGCAATTTATTAATTGCACACAATATTTTTCTGTAAAAAATAAACTAAAAAATATTACTCCAGTTAATTCAAAATCAAATTAACCTATTTCTTAGCGATATCTAACTTAATCGTTTTCTTAGTAGAACAATTTCCACTTAATGACTTTACGCTTACTTCCAAATACACCATACCTTTTGTTACATCTTCATCAGAAGGAGTATACACGGTTTCTGCCTTATCACTGTTACTATAAGTTCCACTGCCTTTAGTAGCCCAACTTATAGCTCCACAATTGGCTTCTGCTGTCATACTAAGTTTTACACCTTTACGACCCGAAGTTGTCTTTAATTGTTCGGTGGTGAATGAAGGTCTTTTTTCGATACTCAACACCATTGCTGCTGAATCAGGCAAACAAACCCCATGAGGAATTGCCAACATTTCTAGTGAACAACCTCCTTGATCAATATCCTTCTCTGAGGGTGTGTATACTGCCTCAAGTTTATTTACATTGTCAAACTTGCCGCTTCCATTGGTCTTCCATATTATCTCCTTGGCCTTTCCTACTACTTTACCTTTCATGGTTGCTGTGTTGCCTGAACAGATTTTTTGATTTGATCCTGCATCTGCTTTTGGCTGGTTGTTAACACGCACATGCACCTGGCTTCGTGCCGGAGGGCAATCTATTTTTGGATTACTGGCAACTAAAATTAACACCACGCCCGACTCATATTCTTCTGGTGTTGGCACATAATGTATTTCAAGTACTTCACGGCTAGGTGTAAATTCTCCTTTCCCTCCCCGCCATACTACCTTGGTAGCATCTCCTCCTATTACCCCAAATAGGTTTACCTGCCCACCTTCACATACATCTATATCAGGTCCTG
>JANNXV010000084.1:0-3277 GCA_031409815.1 Bacteroidota bacterium | reverse complement strand
CGCAGATGTTGAACATCCAATTGCATCAGTTACTCTTATTACAAATAATGCTTCAGATAAATTTGAGTATGGACTTGAAGATGAACTTGTGCATGAACAATTGGTGCAAGTGAAATTAGGGTTAATACCACAATCATTACTAACGCAACAAGTAACCGGGCCTATTCTTTCAACATTGTAAGTATAGGCTCCTGAACCACCTGAAGCATGGAAACTCATATAACCATCATTGCCACCAGGACAAGTTACATTTTTAACAGAATCAATTGTGAGGACCAATGGTGTAGGTCCTGAAACAGCAGCTGAAGCTGTTGCGGTAAACAAATGTCCATCTGTTATTGTGGTGGTGTAAGCTCCTGGTGAAAGTCCAGATAAATTAGCAGTGGTTGCTCCATTGCTCCATTGATATGAATAAGGTGGCAAGCCGCCTGTAACGGTTGAAGTAATTGATCCGTTACTGCATGTACTGTTTGTTGGCGATAAACTAACTGTTGGCATATAAGGCAAAGTGCAATCAGTTATCATTCCTGGAAACGCAAATACAATAGAATCACCCGGAAAAACGGTTATTATCGGAGGTGGCAAAAGATTGTTATTGCCATTGAATAAACTCACACATTGAATAGGTCCAGTGCTTAATGCGTCATTTTTAAATATTACCAAATCATTTATATAGTCAATTCTTCCGGTAAACATGGTAAGTGTTAAAGGATTTGAAGTTTGCGTTGGTGCAGCCGCTGCAAGTGTAACACGAGAGCAGGTTTGAGCTTTTATGCCTCCATGACCAGCCGGAATATTTATTCCGGTCTCAATGATTTCAATTTTTCCACGTAAGAGGTCGCAATAATTACCCGGAATAGGAACAGCGTCATCAGGAATTCCGGAAGGTGATGCAGGAAGTATTCTTTTGATTTCTATTTTCTCACCTTTTGGTACAAATACATAAGTGCACGAATCAATAGTTGAACCGGCAGGCAGTGGTTGATCAGGCATACCATTATCGGCAGGAAGCGGATTACCATCAGGTGGCTTGCTACCTTTTTTTACATTCTTATCTGCCTTTTTAACATCATAGCTGCTATTCACATGGAAAATCAATGGACCATCCACTCCACTCACACTATTTCCACTTGCACCCACCGGTAATTCCTCAGGGCAAATGGCAACACCTCCTGAAGTATGCGTTCCTTTGAAAGCAGCAACTGCACTTTTATAATCAGCGGAAGGAGGGGCAACTGCTGCACCCACAAGTGCAACATTACCTTTGCCGGCTGCCCCTTTAGTTCTTTCATATTTCCATGTTATGCAACCATAGTTTGTTGTAGAATCGGTTCCACCCATGCAAACAGCACAAGTTTCGAATTCATAAACAACACGTGTTGTTCCGGGAGGGAAAAGACCATCCGGCATAAAAGGGTTATCATTCATTACCGAAGCAACAGGGGATGTGGCACCACCTGAAGAAGATCCCTGACCCGTTTCTCCTCCTGAAACATGATCCTGTGGAACATCATCGCCATTATAAGCACTGTCCTTTTCACAGAATAGGTGATCAACATGTGTTCCGCCTGCGATGGTATCTTTATCTCTGTAACTCCAACCCGGCTGTATTGAGGAAGGAGGAACAACAGTAGGATTGTTTGCTGCATCATAAAAAGTGATTTTTAAAGTTTGAACAAAAGCTATTTTTGAACAATTCACTGCAAGTGAATCGGGTTTAAATTCAAAATCAATTCGGTTACCGTAAGTGGTTACTTTCCATTCGCCTTTTGCACTGTTAATAACAGTTGGTACCTGAGCATTCAAGTAACAATGCATTACAATAAATAAACCAATTAAAAGTTTAATTTGTCTTATGCTTTTATTTATTTTCATTTTGTTCCTCCTTTATATTAATGTGGTCCAACTGTAAAATTTCTAAACCGTCTGATGGTTGTCTTGGTATCGGCAGGCTCTGCTGTTGTTGCACCCTCTAACAGGTTGAGTATAATAGTTGCATCAAAATCATCAGCAAGATGCTGAAATACGATTTCACCAGGAGGTAAATTTCTTTCAATCATCAATGAATAAATCGGATCGTTTGAACTTCCAGGAGTCGTTAATTGAGATCTCAATGCTACGGCATCTACAAACTTTTTAATAGTGGTTCCGCTCACCGAAATAATGGCAACTTTAACATCATCATTCCCATAATGTACATCAGCCGTTCGGTAAGGAATAAATTCACTTACATCGGGTAATCTTCCACTTCCTACAACCAATAATGTTGGGGTTGTTTTAGATTGAATGGAAGTATAGGTAATCTTTATTTGATAGCTGCTGTAGTCCGCAGGATTGGGAGAAACGATATCATTAAATGTGCCTAAAACCGGGAACGTGATAAAGGCATGTAATGATAAATAGCCACCAATAATTATCAGTAACGAAATTAATTTTTTCATGATATTTCTTCATTAAAATTTTAATAAATTAATTAGTGAATTGAAAAGCAGTGAACAGTTAAACCAATGATGAAAAATGGCTTATAAAAAATAAAAACTCAAGGCTTTAAACGCTCCCTTACTGGCGATGCAGCATAAGAGAGCAAAGAAATATTAAAAGAGTAAATAAGGTACAGTGGCATGATTTTATTTTGTTAGATTCAACAAAACAAAACTTGAATCATACCACAAGATTAATCAATGCAAGTGATAAATGCAAGTGTTTTTTAGAGAAATAATTTGAAATCAATTTAACCTACAACTTTAAAATTTAAAAAACTATTAGTATTGATTAAAATTTATCAAAAAAAAGGGCTGCCTGATTTGACAACCCTTTTTTAAATAATTCAAAACTGAAAGTGTTTATTCCAAAACAACCTTCAACTGAGAAACACCTAGCAACGATTTAAGCTGAATAATGTAGGAGCCTTTTGCAAGTTCACTCACATTCATCACTTTCAACTCCACATTACCGGTTCCTTCTCCTTCCTCACTCATCACTACTCTACCGGTTAAGTCAAACAATTGCAATGAGTAGTGTTCATCAGCTGCAATGCCAAATTCAACGTTCAAGAGATCGTGTGCGGGATTAGGATAAACCTTCAAACCAGCAGTATTTAAAGTTGCATCTCCCATACGAGGACAGAATACTGAACTGATTCCATTTAAGCTACGTATTGGGCTCAAGCCACAAGCATTACTGGCTCTAACAGTAACCACTAAACTGCTTGAAATAGCACCACCAAAACCAACAGTAATATTCTTTGTGCCTTGTCCGGTAATAGTTCCGGGTGCGG
>JANNXV010000083.1:0-6898 GCA_031409815.1 Bacteroidota bacterium | reverse complement strand
AGAATACGAAATTGGATTGTTGTAGGGTCCTGATACTGGATCACATACGTCTATCGTACATGCATTGTTATCATTCGTATTTACGGGTGAATAATAACATCCTGTTGAAGGGTTACATCCATCTGTTGTACATGCATTGCTATCATCACAATTTACTGTTGTGTAAGTACAACCTGTCGTTGGATTACATCCATCAGTTGTACAAGCATTTTGATCATCACAACTAACCGCTGTATAAGTACAGCCATTGCTCGGATTACATCCATCTGTAGTACATGCATTGTTGTCATTACAGATGATCTGAGTGTATGTACATCCTGTTGAAGGATTACATCCGTCTGTGGTGCACGCATTTTGATCATTACAAACTATAGGAGTATAGGTGCATCCAGTTGAAGGATTACATCCGTCTGTGGTACATGCATTGTTGTCATTACAAACTATAGGAGTAAATGTACATCCTGTTGAAGGGTTACATCCGTCTGTGGTGCACGCATTTTGATCATTACAAACTATCGGAGTATTTGTGGGTTGTCCCGTTGCAAGGTCACAAGCATCTGTTGTACATGCGTTATTATCATTTGGATTATTTACAATTACTTTAACAGTATCAGTAGCTGTACATCCTTTACAATCTGTAACTTTTACCCAATAATCTATTGTGGAGTTTGGACTAACGTTTATGCTTGATGTTGTTGCTCCGGTTGACCACATAAAGGATACTGCAGAATTGTTTGTTCCTGCTGTGATATACTTAACATAATCCACTCTGAATGCACAATTACCGTTATCAAGTATTTTGATATACCTAGCTGATGACGCAAGATTATAGCAAAACTCTTGATAGGTGTTTTGAGAGAATGTTACTGATGAAGTTAAATTGATAAACCCTGAATTTGAAATCGTTGACGATTGAATCTTTGCGTTGCTATATCCTGTTGATGAATTAGAACAATGCTCCAGTTTCATATTGACACATATTTGCGTGCCGGCAGCAATTACACTTCCTAAATCTAGTGTTAAATATGATGTGCCATTTCCGCCTTGCGTCCAAAGCTTAGTTCCTGCATTATCGCCACAAACGGTGGAGAGAGCAGGGTCTAACAACCAACCTCCTGAATTAGCAAGTGTATGGTTGCAATCAGTAATTCCTTGTGTAGAGCAATTGCCTGCGCCCGTGTAAGTGGCATTTAAAGTGGTTGAGCCGCCAAGGCATATCGTTTTATTTGGGCCTGCATTAACAGTAAGCGCACAATTCGTTAATGTAAAAGTTACTGTTTTTTCATCACACTTTGTTCCGCCAGTATTATCTTGCGAGTACACTTTTGCGTTAACAGTATATGTTCCTGCGGCTAGGTTTAATGCAACAGCATCCGTAGGTGTTCGGTAAGGAATTGTATTTTCAATATTACTGCTATTTGCTGAACCACTAATATTAAACTGAACACTTTGAGCTGAACTTCCTGACACTAGCGCTTCAATATTCCAATTTGCGGGGAATGTGCTTAAATTATAAGTGCCTCCATTGGTTAGCGTTAGAAAAGAAGTAGTATTACCAATATCATAAACGATGATATTGTCTAGCGTTGCATTACATTGTGTGAGCGTAAAACAAATTGTTTTTTCATCACATTTGGTTCCTCCGGCATTCGACTGATTATATGCTTTAACAACAACAGTATAAAATCCCGGTGTTAGATTTAATGCAATTGCATCTCCTGGCGTGCGATAAGGATTTGAATTTTCAATATGACTGGATGAAACAGGACCGGTAATATCAAATTTTACACTGCCAATATTTGATCCTGTTACTGCAGCTTCAATGTTCCAATTATTTGGCAAGGTTGTTATATCATAAGTACCTAAATTAGTTATGGTTGAAAAAGTTGATGAATTGTTGAGGTTATAGAAACTTAATGCCCCAATTGTTGCATTGCAGCAATTTGTTACAGTCATACAAATAATATTAGACTCTCCGACATAATCATTGCAACCATATCTGCGGGCACATCGTCTGAAATAAGTCGATTCAGTTAAAGGACCCGGATCATAAGAGCTGCTCGTAGCACCACTAATTTGTTGGAAGTTATTTCCGGTGCTGGAATTTTTGTACAGCCATACATACTGTAACGTTCCGCTTCCGCCAGAAGGTGATTGTAGGTTTTGAATTAATGATGGATCAAATGGTGAGCAACCCGATTGGGCATTGCCAATCATTCCGGGATTGGTAACATTAGAGCATCCGGTAGCCAAAACATGGTTTGACGAATAAAAAAAACAAAGGAGCAGAGTCACTGCAAATACAAAGTAGATTTTCGATTTCATAATATAGATAAAATTAGTTTAAGGCTACATTTTAAGGTTCTGCTCGATACAAAATCTTTCGTTTTGGCAAACTTGCATTATCTGATGGCAAACAGTTGAATATAGTAAGTCAAGTTTGACTAAAATGATTTCGTTTGATGCTCCAAGAAAAATTTATTTACATCGACCAATTGCAAAAACTCTAAAAAAAAGTGTGCTTAAAGCCATAATCAAATTAAATGAGTTTGCACTTTTAGCATTAAACTGATACTTTTTTCTTCATTGAGCTTTAGGTAACGGCCACTCCAATTTTATAATTCTGATATTTGCGAGCGTTAAAAAATCGTGATGAAGAAACTAGTTAATTATTTTTTCCAGGGATTATTATTTGTAGTGCCAGCTGTAGTTACATTTTATGTGCTTATACAAGCTGTAGTTTGGATGGATAGCCTGCTATCTATCCGCATACCTGTTCATCTTCCCGGTTCTGACAGCTTCAGAATTCCGGGCATGGGAATTTTGGTAATTTTAATTTCTATAACCTTACTTGGTTATATAGGTACCCGATTTGTTCGCAATCCATTCTTTTCTTTATTTGAAAGTTTAATGGAGAGAACTCCCCTTCTCAAAATCATTTATTCTTCAGTTAAAGATTTAATTGAAGCTTTTGTAGGTGAAAAAAAACGTTTTACTCAACCTGTACTTGTTAATATTTGTAGTTCTCCTGAGATTCAGCGAATCGGGTTTATTACTCATGATAATCTTACTCATATTGGTTTATCAGAAAAAAAAATTGCCGTTTATCTTCCATTTTCCTACGGCTTTAATGGTCAGTTATTAATTGTGGATGCTGATAATATAACCAAACTAGATGTTTCAGGAACTGAAATGATGAAGTTCGTGATTTCAGGTGGTGTAACAGAAATTTAAGTTTTTACTTCTTTGTTTTTGAACATCAGTATTATTGATAAAAGCAGACTGATAATACTTATCCAAAAAGAAATTACGACAGCATTGTTATGATATTTGAAAAGCACTTGGTGGTTACCTTTGGGTATAATTGAGCTTACAAATAAATAATTGCTGGTGTACGTTTTTACTTCTGCCCCATCAACATCAACCTCCCATCCATTTACATGTTGTTGTAATAAAGTGAGCCATTGTTTTTGTGATGTATGCGTACTTACCCTAATTTGATTTGGAGCGAATGAAATTATTTGCAATTGTGTTGATGTGTCCTCCTGCATGGCTTCCATGGGTAAATCTGTTTCATCACTCAGATAAAGATGCGTTGGATGGTTTGCAATAGCGGTTGTGTCGGTTATGGTGTCTTTGTAAATACTTGCCGAAGAAGAAAAATATAACAGAGGGTTTTTTAATACATATTTTGCCTGTGGCGAATCTTCAAACAAATTGTATTTGGGCGATTGATACGAGTTATATCCTTGCCAATAAGGTTGTTTGTTCCAGATGCCAAGGTTTAACCAAAACTGCCCGATTGAATTTTCACGGTCTTTAAATTGTTCCATTGGTTTTAATAATGGAATTGGGAAACCCTTTGGCAATTCACCAATTTTGGCATTTAATTCTTTAGGTGATTCGTCATTAATCACTGTTACAGGATTAATAATAAGTGTTGACGCACAAAGATTGAATGCGGCCAACCATGACAATAGCTTTATAAAATTTCTGGTGCTGATAAACAGAATTATCATTACGATTAAAAACAATACCTGAAATGTCCCTTGTAAAAAAATGCTTTCATCAAAATTAAGCGAATTGATAAAGCTGTTCCAGGAAAATAAATCGGGTTTGATGTTGGCTAACGTAACGTGCGACAATGAATAAACAATGCCTCCGACAAGCAAAAATGCGATTAAGCTTAAGGTAACAATCACCGTTTTTTTGTTTAGTTTATCGCTTAAAATTTTTGCCCAACCAATACCTGCACAAACTACAAACAACATCAACGCAAACAACCTGAATAAACTTGGAAATCGAAAGCGATCAAACAATGGAACATGATAGAGCCATCCCCGCAATGGTGTTGCATCACCGAAGGCCACCAATAAAAAACACACTGCAACAACAAACAGCAGAATATCCTTTCTTCTTCTGCATTTCCACATAAAAAATAATAAGCCACTTAATCCTAACAAACCAATATAACCATTACTCATGCTGATATCAGTATTAAACAATTCGGGATTTTTTACCGAAGCCAATGGGAACAACCAAGACAATAATGCTTGTGGCGAAAAAGGATTCGACATTACAAATGATAAAGACTGGGGTACACTTCGTACAGATGATTCTGAGTTGGTTATTAAGGATGCAATAGAAACTGCGTTGGTAAGTAAAATCAAAATCATGAGAAAAAGATATTGCTTGAATGTATTTACGAATTTTTCTTTCTCCGCTTTGATCCTCCACAAATGAACAAGTGACATTAGCATTAATGAGTAAGCAGTAACTATCCCAAAAGCAGGATATCCTCCCGTGATGAGCATAAAAAATGCAAGTGCGATTTTTATCAAATCGTTTCTACTTCCTTGTTGCTGGAATTTTACAAAATAATAAAGCACAAACGGTATCCATGCTCCGCTAACGATCCATGTTAGGTGTTGTGCGTTGCCTGAAAAGAAACCACAAAGCATAAAGCAAAGAGCAGCAGTGAGAGCAATTCTTTTTTCATTGACAAAGAGTTTTGCAAGCAGATACATTCCAACACCCGCTAAAAAAACATGGAGTAGGAATTCCAATTGTATCCAGTAAATACTGTAACCCAAAAAACCGCCTATCAACCACACAATCGGATACCAGGCACCGCTTTGCGGATCGGCATGAATAGGATAACCTAAATGCACATATGGGTTCCATAATGGCAGTGCCCCGCTTTGCAAGCACTCTCCTATATAATATCGCCAGGGCAAATATTGATCCGTCATATCGAATTTCATGCAGTGCTGCATCATAGCAACAGGCGCAAAAGCAATTATTGCGCACACAGCTAAAAACAAGTACGGAAAAATTTTTCTGACCACCCTTTAGACTTTAATTATGTTGTGCCAAAATTAATCAACCAACAATGGTACTGCTGTTCGGCTGAACATAATATTCTATTTTTGTAACGCTATTAGTCGTACAAATGATGAATAAGAAAGAGAAAATAATAATCCTTGGTTCGGCCGGACAAATCGGCACTGATTTAGTAACCACTTTGCGCGAACAGTTGGGTGGCGAAAATGTGATAGCCGCAGATGTAAAAGATCAGCACGGTTATTTAAAAGAAAGCGGGCCTTTTCATGTGCTGGATGTGCTGGATAAAACTTCAGTAGAAGAAATTATTCATAAATATGATGCTACACAGGTTTATCTTTTAGCTGCTTTATTATCCGCTACTGCGGAACAAAAAATGAAATCGGCATGGAAGCTAAATATGGAAGGCTTATTTAATATTTTAGAAATAGCAAGGGAGAAAAAAGATTTAAAAATATTTTGGCCCAGTTCCATTGCGGTTTTTGGTCCTACCACTCCAAAACAAAACACACCACAATATACTGTAATGGAACCCTCAACGGTATATGGTATTAGTAAATTAGCTGGCGAACGGTGGTGCGAATATTATCATTCAAAATTTGGTGTTGATGTGCGAAGCATCCGTTATCCGGGATTAATTAGCTACAAAGCACATCCGGGCGGAGGCACTACAGATTATGCAGTAGATATTTATCATCAGGCACTAGCCACAAAATCATACAATTGTTTTTTAAGTGAACAAACTGTTTTGCCTATGATGTATATGCCCGATGCAATTCGAGCAACATTGGAACTAATGGCCGCACCTGCACATAAAGTTAAAATACGCAGCAGCTATAATATTGCCGGCATGAGTTTTAATCCAAAAGAAATTGCTGATTCTATTAAAAAGCATATTCCTGAATTTCATATTTCTTATGCTCCCGATTCGCGCCAACAGATTGCAGATAGCTGGCCACAAAGTATTAATGACAGCGAAGCACACGAGCATTGGGGCTGGAAACCTGAATATGATTTAAACCGTATGACGGACGATATGCTACATCACTTGCGTGCAATGAAATTACATGAACATTCTGCATTGCACTAAATAAATTTGTAAAAGGTGGTGCAAATCACAAAATCCTAAATCATTACATCTCAAATCGTTTATGTCGCAAAAATTATACATCACCAATTCACTCACTCGTGAGAAAGAATTATTTACTCCGCTTAATCCTCCACATGTAGGTTTGTATGTGTGTGGGCCTACTGTATATGGTTATCCTCACTTAGGTCATGCACGCCCTTATATTACGTTTGATGTATTACGCAGATATTTAGAACACCTCGGTTACAAAGTGCGTTATGTGCGCAACATTACGGATGTGGGTCATTTGGAAAATGATGCCGATGAAGGCGAAGATAAGATAGCTAAGAAAGCGCGGTTGGAGAAGCTAGAACCGATGGAGATAGTTGAACTCTATACTGATTTTTATCACGAAGCTATGCGTATGTTGAATGTAAAACACCCAAGCATTGAGCCTCGTGCATCAGGACATATTATTGAACAAAT
>JANNXV010000082.1:0-3974 GCA_031409815.1 Bacteroidota bacterium | reverse complement strand
ATTTTATTTACCCCCAAAAGAAGATGTTTACACCGAAATGGAAGCATTGATTTGGCATTTCAAAATAGTGATGGGAGAAACCGAAATTCCAAAAGGTGAAGTGTATCATAGTGTGGAAGGTGGAAATGGAGAATTAGGATTTTATTTGGTAAGTGATGGTGGAAGGCAGCCTTATCGTTTGCATTTCCGCAGACCCTGTTTCATTTATTATCAGGCTTATGAGGAGATGATAAAAGGAGCAATGTTAAGTGACGCTATTCTTACATTGAGTTCGATGAATGTAATTGCCGGAGAATTAGATGCATAATCAATAAGATGATTATTTAAATGGAAGAGTTGAAAATGGAAAATGGAAAAGAAATAAAATTTTCAAACGAAGCACTTGCTCTCGTTAATAAAATAATAAAGCGCTATCCCGAAGGAAAACAAAAGTCTGCCATACTTCCTGTTTTGCATTTAGCGCAAGCAGAGTTTGGTGGATGGTTGAGTTCAGATGTGATGGATTATGTTGCATCCATCTTAAAAATTCAAACAATTGAAGTTTATGAAGTAGCTTCTTTCTATTCTATGTTTAACTTAAAACCGGTTGGCAAATGTGTGATTGAAGTTTGCCGTACAGGTCCATGTTGGTTGCTTGGTGCTGAAGATATTGTTCGATACATCGAAAAGAAATTAAGTATTAAAGAAGGACAAACATCAGCAGATGGAATGTTCACATTAAAAACTGTGGAGTGTTTAGCAAGTTGCGGAACAGCACCCATGATGCAAGTAGGAGAAAAATATCACGAAAATTTATCTTGTGAAAAAGTGGATGAGATATTGAATGATTACAAAAGCAAAGGCGAACACATTTCGCATTGGAATAAGGAAAAAATAAAAGCATAATTTATGGGAAGACAACTTCTTCTGCAAAATATAAATGTTCCCGGAATTCAATCCTATTCCGTGTATCGTGAAAAAGGTGGTTATGCTTCCGTTGAGAAAGCATTAAAAACGATGAAACCTGATGAGGTTACTGAAGAGGTAAAAAAATCAGGATTACGTGGACGTGGAGGTGCCGGTTTTCCAACCGGTATGAAATGGAGTTTCATTGCCAAGCCTGAAGGTATTCCTCGTTATCTGCTTTGCAATGCTGACGAAAGCGAACCCGGCACTTTTAAGGATCGCTATTTGATGGAAAAAATTCCTCACGCTTTGGTGGAAGGAATGATTGCATCCTCTTACGCAATAGGTGCCAACACATCTTTCATATATATACGAGGCGAAATGCTATATGTATATCATATATTAGAAAAAGCAATAGCCGAAGCATACGAAGCGGGATGGTTGGGCAAAAATATTTTAGGCACTGATTATTCTTTGGATTTATATGTTCATCCGGGTGCAGGTGCTTATATCTGTGGTGAGGAAACTGCTTTAATAGAATCATTGGAAGGTAAGCGAGGTAATCCAAGAATTAAACCACCTTTCCCTGCTATAAAGGGCGTATGGGATTGTCCGACCATTGTAAACAATGTTGAAACAATCGCAGCTGTTGCCCCCATAATTAATATGGGTGGAGATGAATACGCAAAAATTGGAGTTGGCAAAAGCACTGGCACAAAATTAATTTCCGCATCAGGTCATATCAACAAACCCGGAGTGTATGAAATTGAATTAGGCGTTCCGGTTGAAGAATTTATTTATTCAGATGCATATTGTGGAGGAATAAAAAACGGAAAGAAAATGAAAGCGGTTGTTGCCGGAGGTTCATCTGTGCCTATTCTTCCAACCGAATTAATTTTAAAAACAGCTAAAGGCGAACCTCGTTTGATGACCTATGAATCATTATCAGATGGAGGATTTATAACCGGAACAATGTTAGGTTCAGGAGGATTTATTGTGATGGATGAAGACACCAGCATCGTAAAAAATCTTTGGAACTTTACTCGCTTTTATCATCATGAAAGTTGTGGCCAATGTTCACCTTGCCGTGAAGGTACAGGTTGGATGGAAAAAATCTTACATAAAATTTTAGATGGCCATGGAACATTAAAGGATGTTGATTTGCTATGGGACATTCAAAGTAAAATTGAAGGAAAAACCATTTGTCCTTTGGGCGAAGCTGCTGCATGGCCAGTGGCTGCTGCTATCCGACATTTTAGACATGAATTTGAAGAACATGTTAAAAATCCAACCGCAATCAAGGATGTTAAACATTATTATCGTGTAAACAATTTAATGCCTGAATTGGCTTAAACAAATATGGCAAAAGTTACCATAGATGGTCATACAATAGAGGTTCCGGATGGAACAACTATTTTAAATGCAGCACGCATGATTGGTGGAGATATTGTTCCACCTGCAATGTGCTATTATTCAAAATTAAAAACAAGTGGTGGTTACTGCCGAACTTGCATCGTAAACGTAACCAAAGGTTCAGATAAAGATCCTCGACCTATGCCGAAACCTGTTCCATCATGTCGTCAAACTGTAATGGATGGAATGGAAGTGCAAGGTATAACATCTCCCGCATTGCTCGAAGCGCGAGCAGGGGTGGTTGAGTTTTTACTTATCAATCATCCGCTCGATTGCCCTATTTGTGATCAGGCTGGCGAATGTCATTTGCAAGATTTGAGTTACGAACATGGTCTTTCAAAATCGCGTTATGAATTTAAGCGCAGAGAATTTGAAAAGATTGACATAGGTGATAAAATAAAATTACACATGACACGCTGCATACTTTGTTATCGTTGCGTGAAAGTTGCAGAGCAACTTTGTCCCAGTCGTGTGCATGGAGTTATTGGAAGAGGTGATGTTGGAGAAATTTCCACTTACATACAAAATGCTGTAGACAATGAAATGAGTGGCAACATGATTGATGTTTGTCCTGTAGGTGCTTTAACGGACAGGACATTTCGTTTTAAATCACGTGTATGGTTTACCAAGCCAATGGATGCACATCGCAATTGCGATAAATGCTGTGGTAAAGTTGCTTTGTGGATGAGTGGTGAAGAAGTGTTTCGTGTAACTGGAAGAAAAGATAAGTATGGCGAATTAGAAGATTGGATTTGTAACGAATGTCGTTTCGATAAAAAGAAAACTTCAGATTGGACTATTGAAGGTCCAAGACATATTGATCGTCATTCGGTTATATCACAAAATCATTATGAGGAATTGAAACAATTGAAAATCGATATTTCGAAACAAAAATTACTTGCAGAAAAAGCACACAACTAAAAAGTTTAAAGTTTAAATGGAAACCTCACAACTCATATTCAAACTCATTTTCGTAGTTGCAGTTTTTGCAATTTCATTAGTAGTTGCCATGTATTCTACTTATGCCGAACGTAAGGTAGCTGCATTTCTACAAGACAGATTAGGCCCCAACAGAGCAGGTCCATTTGGAATTTTACAACCAATGGCTGATGGTGTTAAAATGTTTATGAAAGAAGAAATCATTCCGGGTAATGCAGACAAAGCACTTTTTATTATCGGACCTTGTGTAATGATGATGACAGCTTGTATGACAAGTGTAGTAATTCCCTGGGGGAAAACTTTAATCATTAATGGACAAGAATTCTTATTGCAGGTAACTGATATAAATATAGGAATACTTTATGTTTTTGGAGTGGTATCAATTGGTGTTTACGGAATTATGATTGGTGGCTGGGCATCTAACAACAAATATTCTTTGATGGGTGCTATTCGTGCTTCTTCACAAATGATCAGTTACGAGTTAACCATGGGACTTGCCATCGTAAGTTTGGTGATGATGACAGGTACCCTTAGCTTACGCGAAATTGTTGAACAACAATCATCATGGCACTGGAATGTGTTTTATCAACCGCTTGGTTTTTTATTATTTATCGTTTGCGCTTTTGCAGAATGTAACCGCACACCATTTGATTTACCTGAATGCGAAACAGAATTAGTTGGTGGATATCATACCGAGTATTCATCTATGAAATTAGGTTTCTATCTTTTTGCTGAAT
>JANNXV010000081.1:0-1817 GCA_031409815.1 Bacteroidota bacterium | reverse complement strand
AAAATGGGTAAAATGGGAAAAGGGACTTCACAAACTTCAAGCGGTAAAATGGCTAAAGAAAAAGTACAAGGAGCATCCGAATCTTTTTCCACACTGGCAATTGGTTCATCCATAATGTATCACAACATTGGTGACTGAACTGCTAAACCACCCTACGAACTTCCAACTTGGGTACAGAAAACGAACTGTGAATCAATCCGTAAATCCACCCTTCTGTAAAAATAAGAGAGAGGCAACACAAGCGCACAATGCCACCCTTCGTTGCCTCACTCTTATTTTTACTCCACCCGCTCAGTTCTCCGTAGCAAACCTATTGCAGTAACATTACTCTTTTACCAATTTTCCTTTCACACTTCTTCCTTCTTTATCACGCACCTCTATAATGTAAACACCATTGGTTAGTTTGGACACATCTATTGTGGTTTTTCCTTTAAAGGGTTCTTGCAATAATTTCCTGCCTGTCATATCATAAATCGTAAGAGTAGAATTGATAAATTCTTTTGCAGTGATGGTACAATTATCTTTGGATGGGTTAGGTATTATTGTTAATGTTTTATTGTCAATATTGCTTTTTATCAATCCAGTTGCTACTGCACTATCCACGACCCCTACCAACCAAATATCATCTAAGCCGATTGTTATTTCTGATTTATCACCACCGATAGCTTTTTCTGCTGTAGTGTTTCCTTCGCTAAAGCCTCCGATAATATAATACCCCGGACTCATTTCTACAACTCGTTCTGCAATATCATAACCGGGTCCTCCAAATCTTTTATCCCACTGCTTATTACCTGCGCTGTCTAACTTCAACATCCAGTAATCATTATTGCCCCTGCCTGCTTCACTCACATCTCCACAAGGAAAACTGTCTCTCACATTACTTACAAATAAAAATCCTCCATCAGTAGTATGAATACCATCAATAGCCTTACATCTTTGTTCTTCTCTAACTGTTCCGCTTCCATCGTAGCCCCATAAACGAAAACCCTCACATGAGCCAAAGCGTTTATCCCATAGTTTATTACCTGCACTATCAATCTTTACTATCCAAAGAGATGTATCGTTATATCCATTGCTGCCTACTTCATAACTGCTGTCTGATAAAGTATGACCATACAATAAATACTCATTATTACCCACATCAATAAAGCCCCTCAAAAAATCATTATTGCTGCCGCCATAACGCTGTTGCCAGATAATATTTCCTACCATATCTGTTTTTGATACAAAAAAATCATAATAAGGATTTTGATGCGCACTCACAGTTTGATTACAGGATGTTTGTGATGTGGTGATTCCGCCTAATAGAAAACCATTGTCAATTGCTAAAATAGAAGTGGCAATTTCAGTACTGTCTCCGCCATATAATTGTTGCCATTCATTAGTTAGTGTGTCATTTGGATTTACTTTATACAATAACATATCAGTGTACCGCCCTGAAAAAGGATTTAAAGGCATAGGATAATTTGGACAATTAATTGCAGTTAAATCTCCACCAACTAAAGTGGGAACAACAGCGGATGTAGCTGTTACATATAATTTTCCATCTACATTTATTAAAGTTGCCCCAATAGTTGCATGTCCAACTGTTGGTTGAACAGTGTCAACTCCTTCTCCGAAACGTTTGTTCCATCTTATTGTACCGGCAGAATCAAAATCAACAATCCAATTGCCGCCTGTATGGTTAGTTCCTGGCGTTACTGCTGCGGTAATATCCCCACCAATGGCATCTGCATTAATTAATGCCAAGAGAGCATAATCATTAGAATTTAAAACCGTTATACCATAAGTGTATTGACCGCCATAAAAATCTCTAT
>JANNXV010000080.1:0-36424 GCA_031409815.1 Bacteroidota bacterium | reverse complement strand
GACCGATGAAATAACCGACTACTTTTTTGTGACTGAACAAAGTGGAATGGATAACCTTATAAAAGAAGGAAAAAACTCGGAGCAATTATTTTTTGTGGGCAATACAATGATTGATACACTGGTGGGTTTTGATCATAAAATTCAGAAGCAGGATATTTTGCAAAAAATGAATTTGCAAAAGCAAGGTTTTGTTTTGATGACTATGCATCGTCCTGCAACGGTTGATTTCTCAGAAGGATTAACCAAACTGATTGACATTATTGATTACATCACACAATCCTACGATTTGGTTTTTCCAATTCATCCACGCACCACATCTAAGCTGGAAAGTTTTGGATTAATGCATCGGGTAAAATCAAATACAAAGCTTCATTTGACTGAGCCGATGGATTATTTTGCATTTCAAAAATTGACTGCCGACTGCAAATTTGTAATTACCGACAGTGGTGGAATACAGGAAGAAACTACTTTCCGAGGTGTTCCCTGTTTAACACTACGTCCAAATACCGAGCGACCTTCAACTGTTACCATCGGTACTAACGAATTAGTTCCATTTGATATTAAAGTGGTGCAAAATAAAATTAACGAAATCATTAGCAGTAATTATAAGAAAGGAGCCATTCCTCCTTTTTGGGATGGAAAATCCACACAACGAATATTAACTGTTTGTACACAACTGTTATTGAAACCACAACATGCTTAAATATTCTTAATGAAAATTTTAAGCTTTACCGATTCTGCTTATCCAGCGCCTGGTGAAATATTTACTAACCATTCGCCAGTTCAATTTCTAAAAGGGTTCTCCGAATTCTACAAACAGTTTCATCAAAACGATGTTTATTTTTTGCATTCTGAAAATTTGAACGCCTATCTTCCGCTGCGTTTATTTAAAGTTAAAATATTTAAGTTCGGACAAATTTTACATGCCCCCATCAGCAACAACATTGAGTTAACAGCTGCTCTGCAACAACAGTTCTTTACTGAACTATTAATTTTTCTGAAAACAAATCATTTCTGCGAACGGCTGATACAACCACACCCTTTTGGCATTATGTTGTCAGTTCCTGACAATGCCGCATCGTGTGCGTTCGGAACTTATATAAATAGTTTGCAGGATCATACTGACGAAGAATTATTGTTCACCTACGATCCTAAATACCGCAAAGCCGTGAATGCGGCCGCAAAAGGGGGAGCTGAAGTACGATTTGGATGGAACGAGTTTAACTCCTTTTACCATTTATACACACAAACCACCACCCGTGCCGGCATCCATTGCGATGCGGTTCCTTATTTTGAAGCACTGCATAATTGTTTGGGTAACGACCATCTCGATGTGGGCGTGGTTTACGATAACGGGCAACCAATAGGATCCATATTGATGCTCTATTCCAATTACTCAGCCCTGTGCACACATGCAGGTTCAGGTGGCGAATCGAAACTTTATGGTGCCATGAAATTGTTGCACTACGAAATGATGAAACGGATGAAAGCACGTGGCGTAAAATATTATGATTTGGTGGGTGTGCGCATCGGTAGCACTAACGAAAGCCTAGAAGGTGTGTTTCGATTTAAAAAAGGATTTGGCGGTGTGTTGAAAGAAGGTTATTTATGGAAAACAGACATTGCTCCGCTTAAATCTAAAATGTATGATTTGTTGTTAAAACTGAAAGGTGGTAATAATGCCCTGAAAGATATCATTGACCAGGAGAGTAAATAATACCATAATAGCTGATCTGAATCTTTAATCATGTTTTCACGTATATTCTTCTTACTCACTAATAATATTCTGGTCAACAATATTTTGATTGCATTAAAAATAGATAGCCGATGGTTATCAAAATTAGGAATGTATAAACGGGTGCGCATTGACCGTACTAAGTCGGCACAGGAAATGGCAGGCTTTTCCACACAGCAGCAAGTGCAGGAAGCCATTGATAAAACCCATGCTGATTTAATGACAACCGCCAGCAACTATTTGCAGCCCGGTGATGCGGTGTTAGACATTGGCTGTGGTGCAGGCGCTTATCTCAAACACTTTACTGAAAAATACAAAGCATTTGGCATCGATCTCAATACCGATATGATTGAAGCCGGAAAGGTAAACCTTCCGGATGCCGTTTTTATTTACGATGATTTTATTAAGCACTCTTTCAATCAGCAATTCCGGTTAATATACTCCATCAGCGTGCTTGAATTTATTCCTCCGAGTCAATTGGATAGCTTCTTTAAAAAAGCATTTGAGTTATTGGTTCCCGGTGGCGTTTTCTTTTTGCATTATCCACATGCGTTAAACTATAGCGCTTTATTTTATCCTGATATTTATTACATCGAATATTCGCCTGCAGAAATTGAAAAACAGGCGAAAAAATATTTTCAAATACTCAATCATCACCATGCATTTGACGGGCGAAAGGTGGTGGCTTTTGATAAACAGGTTTATGGAAACGGGAACAGGACTTTTAAAAACGGATATTTGTTAATCGCCCAAAAATGAAACTGATACATAATTACATTTGCAACTGTAAATAAATTTTTGATGGCGACTAAATATCTGCTCAACACTTTTGATTATGAACTTTTTCTTGGCAAAAAAAGTGGTGTTCCACAGGAATGCATGATTGAGCCCACTGAGAATTTATTACGTGTGCTTGAACCGTTTGGTGTTAAAGCCATTTTTTTTGTTGATACCGCCTATTTATACCGGTTACATCAAAATGCAACAAAATACGATACCTGCAATCAAGATTTTAATAGTATAAAAAATCAGTTGCAAGACCTTATTCGTAAAGGACACTATGTGTTTCCACATATTCATTCGCACTGGTTGGACGCCATCTACTTTCCTGAAAAAAACCAATGGGAACTATCCAATATTGAGCGTTATCGTTTTCATAATGTTTCATTGAATGATCGTGAACTATTATTCGATGTTTCCATTCAATTATTAAAGGATATTATTTTACCCATTAATCCAGATTATAAAATTAATGCATACCGTGCAGGTGGATGGAGTTTGCAACCTTTCGAAGATTACAAGCCTTATTTCGAAAAACATGGTATCGCTTATGATTTTACAGTGATGCCAGGGCTGTTTCAATTTTCCAACGCGCAGCATTTTGATTTTACCCGATCGCCTAATAAGTTAATATACCGGTTTGAGAGAGATGTTTTGGAAGAGTCGACCAGAGGAGAGTTCACTGAAATAACAAGCACCGTTTTAAGAATTCCATCCTATGTAAATGCAATCAACAAAATGCACTTACGTTTGTTACACCGCATATTTCATGATCACACCTATGGCCGTGGAGAAGGACAGCAGTCGGTTATTGACAGAACAATAAAACCTGAAGGAATTCATGAACATGCAATGGGTGCCAATAACCTTGAAGTTGCTTCAGTTGAATTGCTGAGTATTGTAAAATTGCCGCTTTATAAAAAGCATATTCTAAAAAATGATTTTATGCAGTTTGTTTCGCATCCCAAAATGCTGAGCAACCATAACCTGAATATGTTTAAGAAATTTTTAGAGTACTGTGATTCTAACTATGAACTGGAAACTGACTTTGTTAACATTATACAGCAATTACAAACCGACAATACATCGCCAATAAAAGTTGAAGAAACACGTGCTTCGGATATTAAAATTTCAGTAATAATTCCTTGCTATAATGTAGATAAATATATTGACGAATGTTTGCAAGCTGTATATGCTCAGGAATTGCTTCCGTTAGAAGTAATTTGTGTTGATGATGGCTCTACAGACAGAACAATAGAAATATTGCAAAAGTACAAAGCGCTTTATCCCGACAATTTCCATTTGTTAATTAACGATGGAAACCGAGGAGCTACTTACAGCAGAAATCGTGGCTTATCGATGGCACAGGGTGAATACTTAAACTTCTTTGATGCAGATGATTTAATGTTACCCTATAAGTTAAAACACCAAACTGAATTGCTTGAATCTTTAGAAGAAAAGCCTGATATTTTGGTGAGTAGTTGTATTAAACGATACATTGACGGTAAAGAAAAAAATTACATTTATTATAAACAAGATCAATGGAACGCATTAATGGATGCTGTGTTAGGTGTTACAACTTCCAATTTGTTTAAACGAACCAAAGTGTTGGAAATAAATGGTTGGTCCGAAAACTTAAAAAGCAGCCAGGAGTACGATTTAATGTTTCGAATGTTAATGGCTGACGCTAATGTTTATTTTGATACTAAAATAGTTTGTATCAACCGCGAACGTGAATCCGGTTCTATTTCTAAAACTGATCCGAAAGAAAGATGGAAGCGATACATAGATTTACGTATCCGCATATATAAATTTCTTAAGTCTTCTGGCAAAATAACACCTTCCATTGAACAAACATTCGTAAACGTACTTTTTACGGCAATCCGCATTTATTATCAATATAATAAACCAGAAGCCATTCAACTTCATAATAAATATATTAGGCCCTTAAGAATGCCTAGTGAAAGCAATGCAATATCATCTAAATACCTTACCCTCTATCGTGTTTTAGGATTTGCAAAAGCTCAACAAATTGTTGAGTTAATAAATCCCGATCAAAAAGCTATTCACTAAAATAATGTCCAATTCTTTTCGGATAAAAACCAATTCAAAAGAGCATTCGTAAAAACAACATGATTTATTTTACTTATGCCGAACCGCCATCAGGTGTCTATTCAAGCCAGGTAATTGATGTAGTAAAACACTTGAATGTGCAGGGTGAAAAAGTACGTTTAGTCGCTTTTATTTCATTACAAGAATTTAAAAAAAATAAACAAAAAATTCAGGCAGAAATGCCACATGCAATAGTGCTGCCAATGCTTCCAAAAGCTACTTATTGGCAATTGAATGTACTCAGTTTATTATTGATTTGCTTTTTAACCGGACAAAAAACTATAATAGCACGCAATGTAATAGCCACTAATATGGCATTGCGTTTGCGCAGATTTGGTTTGATAAAAAAAGTTTGTTTTGATGGACGAGGAGCCATCGCTGCAGAATGGAAAGAATACGATGTAAAAGTGGTGGATCAATGGAAAAAATCTATTGACAAATTGGAACGTTCAGCCGTAATTGAATCAGATTTTAGAATTGCTGTTACTTCACAATTGGTGAATTATTGGAAAAGCAATTATCAATATTCCGCAAGCGATCATGTGGTAATTCCATGCACAATAAATTCATCTTTTGTTAAGCAAAATAATATTGTCGACTCAAACGAAATGTCGCTTTTAAATTTGAATGAAAATGATATTGTGTTTGCTTATTCTGGCTCTACGGCCGGCTGGCAAAGTTTTAAAACATTAGAAACTTTTATTTCCCCTTTATTAACTTCGAGTCATCATTATAAAATTATTTTTTTGGCACAGGCTGAAGAAAGTATCGATCAGCTTAAAAAACAATTTCCCGACCAGGTAATGCAAAAATGGGTTTCGCATAATGAGGTAACAAAAGTGCTTGCCGCATGCGATTACGGAATATTGATTCGCGAACAATCCGTTACCAATCAGGTAGCCTCCCCTACTAAGTTTGCAGAATATTTGGCTTCAGGATTACCTGTTGTAATCTCTGACAATCTGGGCGACTACTCTGCTTTTGTGGAAAAGCATCAATGTGGATTTAAATTAAATGGCAAAGTGCCCTTTTTGAATAAACCAAGTGTTGAAGATAAAAACAGAATGAAGCAATTAGTTCTAAAATATTTTACAAAAGAAGCTAATCAGGAAAAATACCTTCAACTTTTACAATCGCTGCAATAATTTTTCAGTGCTAATGATGTTAAGTTAATCTCATAGTGCAATTATTGGTGATCAAATCATGAGTTGAATTAATAACTTTCAACTACCTTTTATGAGTTAAGAAATTAAGTAAAAACTTAAGAGGTTGCTTGTTTTCGAAAAAACGGACGACAAATAAATGGAGCAATACTTAATAAAGTTCCAAGCACTATTAATATAACCAATAACGAAAGACTACTTACATTTCTTAATAATAAGGCCAGTAAAATAAAAGCAATATTTATGAGATATAAAGTCAGTGAAGTTTCACGGTGAGTTAAACCCATATCAATAAGAAAATGATGTAAGTGGTTTCTGTCGGCCGAAAACGGTGAACGCTTTTTCATTAGGCGGATTATAAAGACTCTTAAAGTATCAATTAACGGATAAATTAAAATAGCAATTGCCATTGCCGGACTCGACCGATATGGAAATGCATATGGCATTGATTCGTAACTTAATTCAATAAAATTTATGGTGAGTATTGCAAGTAAAAGACCAACAACTAGTGAACCGGTATCTCCCATAAAAATATTGGCAGGTGAGAAGTTATAAACCAGAAATGCTAGAAGTGCACTAAATAATGAAAATGACAAAATACAAAGGGACAATTGATTGTAATTGTAAAACCACAATCCGAAAGTAAAAGAAGCAATTGCTCCAATTCCTCCCGCTAAACCATCAATACCATCAATCAAATTATAAGCGTTGATAATTACCAGAATTGTGAAAATGGTTAATGTTACACTAAACCAATAGGGTATTTGTGTAATGCCTAAAATGCCATACATACTTGTTATTCGAATATTGGCAAAAAATGTGATGATAATTGCAGCCAGAATTTGGCCATATAATTTTTTATGCGCTGTCAGATGTACGATATCGTCTTTAATGCCAATAAAAAACATTACAATAATTGAAGCAATAATATATTGCGTTCCAGTGTAATCTAATCCGGCTGACCAAAATGTGTAGGAAAATACAACGCCAGCAAAAATGGCTAATCCACCGAGAGTCGGTATGCTTGAAGTATGCGCTTTTCGTTCACCGGGTTCATCAAATAGATTTTTAATAATCGAAACGCGGATAATTGATGGAATTGCAAGAAAAGTGATTGCAAAAGCGGTGATACTTGCCAGAGTAATGTTGAGCATTGGGGACTATTTTTATTCTAATTTAATTTTTCAGACTGTTCTTTATTCTAATTTTTTTGTCAAAGCTACTTGTTTAATGTTGACATTTTATTGTTAAATATTTTAAACATTAAAAGTCGTAATAATGATTAAATAAACTTGTTCGAATTCCTGCTTGTAGAATCATTGTATTTTTACTTTCAAAATCGTTTTTTTGTTGCCTAATTGTTAAATCAACAAAGGCATTAAAATTGGTAACCGGATTAATTATATAACTAACGTTAAGATTTCCAATTAATAAATTGTTTTTTAAACCTTGTCCAACTTTATTGTTGTAATCGTTTGGGTGAGTGTTGTAGCTCAAATAAATATTCTGTCCATAATTTATTCCGGCAGTGTCAGTACCAAATGTTGCATAACTCATTCTGGCTGCAATATCAATTTTTCTCCATGTATAATAAATGAAATTTACCGACTCCCAGAAATTAGCTCCATAAGGATGCGCTAATGGTTGACGAAAATGGCCATAGTTGCCAAGCGATTGGCTGTGCTGGTAGGTATAGGGTCTTACATAGTTAAACTCCGTTTGAAAATGTAAATTCTTTACACCAAAAACATTAAATGACTTTACTCCACCCTGCAAGCCATGTTTATTTGCCCACCAACCATCGGCATTTTTTACATGATAAAGTACAAATTCATCAAGCATAATTTGCATATAGAATAAATTGCGGCTGTTGATTTTCACCTTTCCGTTTATGCCTAACAACACATTATCAGGCGAACCAATATTGTATTCAACCGGACGAAAGAAGATAATCGGATTTAAATAACTGATATCGTACCCTCTGGCACCGCTGGCTGAGTCAGCATTCCAAACAACTGCCTCCATAATACCAATAGTAACACGTTTACCTATGCTTAAATCAAGATAATGTGTTGAAGCATATTTTCTTCGGTAGGGTCTTTCATCGTTTCCATTTCCATTTTCAAGATCCTGCATTACAGTATACAAATTCACATAACGTATTTTCCAGAAATCAGTTACTATTTTCAGATATGGATACGGAGTAGCATTATCACTTAGAATTAGAGAACGATAACCATCTCCGATAAAATTGCGGTCTTGCCCTGCCTGAAATGTAAAATGCTTATTCAATGCAAACGCAATTGTTCCGGTTGCCATTGCAAAATCAGAATTACTATTTTCTTTATTTCTTTTAACTCTGCCCTGACCTGGTGCAACTCCGGTTTCCAATACGAACGAATCGAGATACGTTGGAAACTTGGCAAGGTTTTCATAAAATGTAGCATCAAAAGAAAATCGTTTCCCAAATGTTCCGCCTACCCATGCCCCACGTGAATTGGTAAACACATTCCTGTCTTCCTCAAAATCCTTTCCTGCACTATGTTCACATACATAGTCAACATGCAGATAAACATCATCATCCTTTACCTGAATTAAATGCTCTTTAAATAGTTTTCTTCCAACAAGTGTTTTGTTGAATCGCTTATCCTTAAGTATTGGAGTTGTTAATGAATCGAATGGGGTGTTTGCGACCAAATCTTTGCTCAACCATGGCTTTAGAGAAGTGTGAGCATTTGAGTTTACTTGCTGAAGAAATGGTTCATACCTTAAATTCATTCTGTTGCTAAGCGGAAGAAAATATTCCTGCCCATTACTTTGCTTCACAACAAATGCCATCAACAACAATAAAACTATAATTAAACGACTCATTTATCCGATTTTGCTAATTAACAATTTTGAGTTGTACATTTTGAATTATTATACGATAACAAGAATTAAAAGTTTTTACCATTACAATAAATATGCGGATAATTATCTCCTCCTATATATTTCAAAACATCTCCATTCAATGTGTAATCACTAATCATGTCGGTTGAAACAGTTATTACTTTTCCTTTATCAAACATTTTTAGCCTACCTGAATTATCTAACCAGGCCATATTATTATTGCTTATTTGGTAGGAAGAAGGCATAAAATATTCAAGCTGATAACGGACTCCATCTTGCAAAACCTGTAATTTATTATCCATAAAAAAAGCACAAACATTATCCTTTACCTGATAAATGGTAGGTTCAAACAATTCGACTTTCAACAATTTTCCGTTGGTGAAAACCATAAATTCGCTTTCATTATTAATGTAAGCAAACACATTGTCACCCATTTGCATTGATCGGGGAGCGAAATTTTCCAACTTTAAAATCTTATCGTTGTAATAGAGTTTTAAATATTGTGTTGTACCATCAACATATGCTACCATATCTCTGCCACAAAGAAATTCAGTAGGCTCCCATTGTTCCAACTCCATCAATTCTTTATTATGAAACACTTTAAAATAGCGAGCGCCATTGGTATAAGCTACTAAATTATCTCCCAATTTATAAGCTCCCAGCTTACTCACCAGTGTATAATCCACCTCAACAATTTCGCCATTTATATAGGCTTTTAAAATTTCATAATTGTCTTCTTTAAATACTATTATCTCATCCCCAACCGTGTATTCCTTTAAAAAATTAGTGAGCCGCATTGTTTTGCCATTATCAAATACATAAAGCGTTTGATCGCGTTGGTAAGTAATAAATTTTCTTGAACTGGTAAACTTTAAATTATTTCCTTCGCCCAAATCAAATTTTTCGCCATGATACCACGCCTTCAAATTTTTTGCATTATCGATATAAACAACTGACTCGGCACTTACCACATACTTAATTACCCGCTGCGATTCTAATTGTTGAGGCATTCCATTCTCGAAAACATAAAAATAATTTCTAAAATCTTCGTACGCCTGCACAAACTGTGCTGACACATCTTGTATCGTTAAAAAAAATATACTAATTAAAAATAAAAATGCTGCTCGCATGATTTAGCTTAACAGGATTCTTAATTGGTTTCTATCACTTTAAATATTTCGTCCAGTTTTGGAGTCAATATTATTTCTATTCTACGATTTTTTTTTCGTTCTTCAGCCGAATTTCCTCTTGCTATTGGATCGAATTCGCCTCTACCCGCAGCCGTTAAACGTAAGGGATTCACTTTACTGTTTGATGTAATAATTTTTACTACTGATGTTGCCCTCATCACACTTAAATCCCAATTATCCTTTATTTCACCGGCACCTTTCATTGGTACATTATCCGTATGCCCCTCTATCAAAACATTAATGTCTGCATTGCTTTCAAGCACTTTAGCTAGCTTTTTTATTGCAACTGCTCCCTCTTTATCAACCACAATACTTCCGGTTGCAAATAGCAAGCTCTCTTCTAATGATACATAAACCTTACCATTCTTTTTTGTTACTGTTAGTCCATTACCCGTAAAACCAACTAATGCATCGTTTACGGTTTTCTTTAACGCATTCACAACAGAATCTTTACTGAATAAAATTTGCTCCAATTCGGCAAGTCTTTTTTCTCTTTCTTGAAGCGTTAAATTCAGCTCGTTCATGTTAGCTTCTTTGGTGTTCAACTCTCGTTCCAGTTGCTTCAATGCATCCTCCTTTTTTTGCAACTCTTTCTGCGTCATCTGCAATTGGTTAATTACCTTTTTCGTATCGGTTTGATTGCTCGCCAACAGTTTATCGTTATTGTTGTTAATCATTTCTAATGATTCTGTCATCGATCGGTTTAATGCATTCATTCTACGAATATCGGCTCCCAAATTAGCGGTGTCTTGTTTAAGCTGTTCAATTGCCTTTTTTTGCTGATTTATTTGTTCGTTACATTCAAGGTTGCGTGTATTTATTTCAAGCACGCTTGCTCTAAGCCTCTCGTTTTCATCATCGCATTTCGAATTCTTAGTTTTTAATTCTTCATACTGACGAGCTGGCACACAAGAGGTGATGTAAAAAATAATTACAGAGTAAAACAATAGTTTTTTCATTTGAGAAGTTTAAGATTGGCATAAAGATAGCAATAGCGGAATAGCAGGTTAGTCAATGGTAATTGTAATATTTAACAGAAATTTGTTAAAACTTATTTACAAAAAGCAACTATAATAACACCTGAATATATTACACTTGCTAATACCCAAAAAACAATTTTATGGACAAGCTGAGTGAAAACTGGATTACTGAGAAGCACATCGACCTGGAATATAAACGATATGTTTTGCTGGCATACTTGCAACATGTGAGCGACCAATTTGAGGAAGTTCGATTATATCCGGCCTTAAGTGAGTTGGTAAGTCATTACCGTAATTTAATTGCATTAAAAGAAAACAAGAAGAACCTTTCTGATAGTTTTCCTGAAAAACTTACGCAAACAGACTTAAATCATTTTAAGTTGGTTTATGAGAAACTTTGCGAAGACGATAAGTTGATGCAGGAATTGCAGTCTATTATTGAATTCAGCATTCCACAATTTAAGAAACACTTGAGCGAAGGAAAAAAGATTTATGATTTTATCGAATCAAAAATCACCATTTTTCCTGTAGGCATTATGCCTATTCATTTTGACGAAGGTTACCTGATGCTTAAATGCGGAACGCAAAGTGAAACGCGAGTTTATGAATATCACATCACTATTTTTGAACAAAGTACCGAACGCTTTCGCGGAATAAGCATGCAGTATATTGCTTCGTATGAAAAAACTTTTAACAACACTTACGAAAACATCAAACGAGATTTACTGTTATACAATAAAAACTTTCCTAACCCCGCTACTTATGTGGTAGAAACAGAATTGGTTTTACCGATTGATGACACACTTTTGCCTTTAGCGAAACGCACGCTGGTGAAATATATTAGCACACAAGCATAACTGCCTATTGCTGTAATTCTAAATCAAAAATCGATTTCCAATAACATCGGGCAATGATCACTATGAACTGCATCCGGCAAAAGCACTGCTCGTTTTAATTTATCGTTCAGATTTTGAGTTACCATTTGATAATCTATCCTCCAGCCTAAATTTCTTGCTCTCACATTAAACCTTGCACTCCACCAACTATATTGGTGCGGTTCTTTATTATACTCCCGAAAGGTATCGGTAAATCCTGAGTCAATAAATTTTGTAAGCCACTCACGTTCTTCTGGTAAAAAACCTGATGACTTAGCATTACTAACCGGATTATGAATATCAATGGGCTTATGACAAATATTGTAGTCGCCAGCAATTATTAGTTTTTTTCGGGTAGTTCTTAATTTGCTAATATACTTTTCGAACCATGCCAACCATTCCATTTTATAAGCTTGTCTTAATTCACCACTCGAACCGGAGGGAATGTACACACTTATTATAGTGACATCGCCATAATCTGCACGAATGATTCTTGCCTCACTGTCAACTTCCGCTTCACCTGAACCAATAATTATATTGTCCGGTTTCTCCTTTGCTAGTATTGCTACTCCACTATACCCCTTTTTTTCAGCCGAATGCCAGTAGTGATGTTGATAACCAGCCTTTTCGAACAGTGTTAAATCCAATTGGTCTTGCTGCACTTTTATTTCCTGCAAACAAATGATATCAGGGCTAACTGCCTGCACCCATTGCAACCAGCCTTTATTCATAGCAGCGCGAAGGCCGTTGACATTATAAGTAATAATTTTTTTCGTTGCCATTTGAGCTAAATTCTTTTGCTAAGATAGCGAAGTGGATAGGTATACAACAACCACTGAGCATTTACGTTTTCATTTTGGTATTTTTAGCAGCCAAACAATAACAGTTGATTCGGATAATTGCATTACGTTTATTTTTAATTGCGCTTGTTTTCAAGTACGGTTATGTAAACGGTCAGCAAAGCAATTTACGTTTGCGATACATTAGCCTAAAGCAGGATACTATTGTTTTAGATTCATTGAGTATAATACCTCAATCACTTTTGATTTTCGACCCCAACAATCGAATTGATTCCACTTATTATCAAATTATTGATTCAAAATTTATTTGGACAAAAAGAGATACTATAAATGCAGATAGTGTAATGGTAACTTATAGGGTATTTCCAATATTGTTTTCACAGACTTACCAAAAAAGAAGCAGAGATCGAATTGAAAAGGACTTCTCAGGCAGTTACAACCCGTTTACCTATGTAGGTGATGAAAAAGAAGGTAATCTATTTAAGCTGGAAGGATTGAATAAAAGTGGAAGTATTTCGCGAGGAATTACCATTGGAAACAATCAGGATGCAGTAGTAAATTCAAGTTTTAATCTTCAGTTATCCGGTCGTGTTTCAAATAATATTGATGTGTTAGCTGCTATCACTGACGAAAACATACCGGTGCAGGCCGAAGGCAATACGCAACAGCTACAAGAATTTGACAAAGTTTTTATTCAACTTAGTAATCCAAATCACAAACTTATTGCCGGTGACTTTGATTTAAGAAAACCACCTGGCTATTTTATGTCGTTCTATAAAAAAGGGCAAGGTGCTTTATATAGCAACCTATCAACATTAGGAAAAAACAAAAACAAAGGAGTGTTAACCTCCACCTTAAGCGGAGCCGTTTCGAGAGGAAAATTTGCTCGATTTACTTTTGACGGAACAGAAGCCAACCAAGGTCCATACCGATTACGTGGTGCTGACAACGAAACTTTTATTATCATCTTATCAGGTACAGAGCGGGTTTTTATTGATGGTCAATTGATGGAACGTGGGCAGTCGAGCGATTATATTATTGATTACAATTCAGCAGAAATTACTTTTACTTCCAGAAGACTGATCACCAAAGATTCAAGGGTGGTGATTGAATTTCAATACTCAGATAAAAACTACTCCCGAACATTACTGTTTGGTGGCACTAACTGGGATCAAAAAAAACTGAAACTTCACCTCAATGTGTATTCTGAACAGGATCATAAGAATCAACCTTTGCAACAGGATTTAACAACACCGCAAAAATCGTTGCTTGCTGCAGTTGGCGATAACATATTACTTGCCTTCTCACCAAATGTTGACAGCGTTACTTACAATACTAACGAAATACTATATGCTAAAATTGATAGTACAGTTAACGGTACTACCTTCAACAATGTATTTGTTTACAGCAATTCGGCCGACAGTGCTTTTTACCGACTTGGGTTTTCATTGGTCGGACTTAACAAGGGAAATTATTTGCAATTGACGAATTCAAATGCTAATGGAAGAGTTTACTATTGGATTGCACCTATTAATGGAATACCACAAGGAAGCTATGAACCCGTTATACTTTTGATTACACCCAAAAAGCGCCAGATGACAACCGTTGGTGGAGATTATGAATTCAAATCCGGATTAAAAGTTTATTCAGAATTGGCAGCAAGCAACGATGACATTAACACTTTTTCAACAAAAGATAAAAAGAATGACATTGGTACTGCTGCCATAAATGGAATGCAACAAACACTCGGTGTCTTTAAAAAAGCAAAACAAACCTGGAACCTAACCGGAAATTTACGGTATGAATTTGTAAGCAAGTATTTCAAAGCAATAGAAACTTTTCGACCTATGGAATTTAACAGAGATTGGAATACAACTGGCATTACCCAAATCAGCGATGAACATCTTTTAACAACCGGAATAAATTTAGAGCAAAAGGAAAAATATTTTTTCAGCTACACCTTCAAGACTAATCAGCGAGGCTCGGTTTACAGTGGCTTAATGCACCTTGCGAATACTTATATAAATATTAAACGATGGATTTTAAAAGCAGATGGAAGTTATTTGCAAACAACAGGTAATACCAACCCGTCTGATTTTTTCAGGCATACCGAAGACTTATCGCGAAGATTTGGAATTGTTACACTAGGTGTAATGCAACAGCAGGAATACAATGCCATATCAGTTAAAGATAAAGACTCGCTCGCCAGAAATAGTTTTAACTTTAGAATTTACAAAGGCTATTTTTATACAAGCGATACGCTTAAAGTAAAATTAAGCGGTGACTATAGCAGAAGGTTTGATGATGGAATTAAAAAAAATAATTTTATTAAAGCAACTACGGCCGATAATGTGAATGGTAACATTGGTTGGACGATTAATCAAAACCATCGATTGAGTGGTGGTGTAACCTATCGAAATCTTATGATTAATGATAGTTTGTTAACTGTTCAACAGCCGGATCAATCATTGCTTTGCCGTATTGAACACAGTTTGATAGCACTCAAAGGCGGATTAAATCTAAACACCTATTACGAAACAGGTACTGGTCGTGAACAACAAAAAGAGTTTTCATATATACAAGTGCCATCGGGAACCGGAGTGTATGTTTGGAATGATTACAATGATGATGGAGTACAACAACTCAATGAATTTGAAATTGCACAATTTCAGGATCAGGCAAATTACATTCGAATTTTTACCCCCAGCAACAAATTTGTAAAAGCGTACACCAATCAATTAAACATTGTGCTTGGATTAAACCCGGCTGCATTGTTTCAATCTTCTGATAAAAACACATTGATCAAACGATTCGCAACACAATCGGCTATCCGATTCGAAAATAAATTAATTGGAACTAATCCGGCTGAAGCGCTTAATCCAATTCCTCTTTCCATTGACGATTCATTGCTGGTTTCAACCAACTCATCACAGCGCCATACGTTATATTTTAATAGAACCAGCATTCTATTTGGAGCAGATCTAACATTTCAGGATCAGCAAAACAAGCAACTGCTAAGTAATGGATTCGAATTTCGCGACCAACGTTTGTACAATGGAAATTTGCGATGGAATGTAAAACAATGGTTAGGCTTAAACACTTTTGGACAATACGAACAAAAGCAAAATAATTCCGAAAATTTTACTGCCAGAAGTTTTAATATCGATGCTGTTAACTTCGAACAAAAAGTAACCTTTCAGCCGGGAAGTGTTTATCGTGTTACGGCATCATACTCCTATATACAAAAACAAAACCGATTAGGCGATGTTGGCGAACATTCTGAAAGTAATAATGCAGGATTAGAGTTTCGCTTTAGTTCGTTAAAAAAAGGACTACTATCTGCTAAAATTAATTTTATTGCCATATCCTATAATCAACCTGAAAACACACCTCTTGCCTACGAAATGTTAGAAGGGCTTAAAACCGGTAACAATTATACCTGGAATGTGTCGATTCAACGAAACATTACTAACAGTTTGCAACTAAGCTTAAATTATGATGGGCGCAAATCCGAAAAAGTAAAAACCATTCACAGCGGTGGAATTCAGGCCAGGGCCTTTTTCTAAAATTATTTCAAAGCAAGTGAACTTGAGCCAATCAAACTTCCCTCGCAATATAACTCAATAGTATAATTACCGGCAGCGTATTTTCCGCCATTATCCAGATAAATACACAAATCTGTATTCCTGTTTTCATAGAAGATTGACTCTTTTGTTGTGAAAAGCGAAGCCTGTCCGTTTAAATTAAATGTTTGTTGTGTTGTTGACATTACAGCACCATCGGGACTTAATATTCTTAAATAGATATCCTTTGGTCCTTTATCAATAACCAAGTTTTCGAGAATCGTAAAACAAGTTTTGATTTTTTGAGTGCTTTTGGCTTTAGTGGTTTCTACTTCCTTACCGCTGCCTTTATAACGCACGGCTACTGGTTTAACGTTTGTAGTCTTTAGCACAGAAGCAATGGCTACTTTGCCTGATAAAATAGTATTCTTCTTGCTTAATGTATCCAATTGTATAGTTGCAGTTGCCAGACTTGTAGTCAACGTATCGTTTTGCATAGCCAATAACTTGTTCACCGTTTTAATCGAATCAAACTGCGCAACATAGGTTTGGTTCATTTCACGTAATTGCACCAATTCTTCGCGTGCCTTTTTTAATTGAACTGCATCTCCCGAATTAATTAATTTTTGAATTTCTGATATCTTCTGCTTAATCTCTTCATCACGTGCCGAAAGTTGATTCTGCAAGCCAGCATTTTCCTGATTTAACTTTTCGTATTCAGTCTTTACACGCTGTAATTCTGCAGATAAAGACTCCTTTTCAGCTACCGTTGAAGTTAAGGTGCGGCTTACTTGTTCAAGGTTCGATTTTTTATCAAAAAATTGCCATAGTAGCAACCCGTTTACGCCTAATAAAATTGAGATGACGATGATGACTATTACTTTTTTCGAATCTTTTGTTTCTGTTTCTGTGGTGCTCATATGAAATTATTGTAATGGTTCAGAGGAAGTTATACTATTTTGTGCGCAACGAATGTACTATTTTTAATAATACTGATTTGGTAATGTTCTCTGAGTTTTGAACGGTATGATGTAGATAAGATTAATTCTTATTCAAGTGATGTAAATTGCCTAGTGATTAAGCTTCAGCTTTTGGCTTGCTGCTGCATAGCGCGGTTAACTATATAAACTCCTGCCAAAGTCATCACCATGGCAATCATCATGCTTAGTGTAATTATTTCGTCTAAAACCAACCAGCCAAGCAGTATGGCAATTATTGGATTTATATAGGCATAAATGGAAACAAGTGTTGCAGGCAACTCTTGCAAACAATAAACAAAGCAATTGTAACCGATGATGGAACCCGCGACAAGCAAGTAAAAAAACGAAAAAACGCCTTCGTTGGTTAAGGTTAAAACTGACAACTCGCCTTTAAATATTCCAACTGCTGCTGAAACTGATCCACAACAGAGCATTTGCAATCCGGCCCCAAAAAGCAAATTAATTTTAACAGTATTTCTCTTAGAATAAACCGAACCCACCGCCCAAAATATGTTAGCTGCTACCAACATAATAATACTCGTTAAATAGGCGGTATTAGAAAGCATCTTTAGGTTATCTTGAAAAATGATTACCAATCCGGCAAATCCAAGTAATAATCCCATCATTACTTTTTTGGGAGGCACATCTTTACGGTTAATAATGAAATTGATCAACACAATCCAAAATGGAAATGCGGCACAAATTAATGCTGCTAATCCGCTTGGAATTTCCTTTTCAGCAAAGCATAAAATCAAATTACCTCCTACAAAAAGCAATAAACCGCTAATCATTAACTTGCGAAAATCTTCGCGATCAGGCAATGCATAGCCACGTAAAAGAAAATAAAGGCACATGATTAACCCGGCTCCTACAAACCTAAATCCCGAGAAAACAAAAAGAGGAATGGTTTGCATACCAACCCGAATGGCCAGATAGGTGGTTCCCCAAAAAAAACAGAGGGCAATAAGTGCTACATAAGCTTTCGATTTCAAGGGCGCAAATGAAGTGAAAAAGATTTGATTTTAGCTTGTTTCAACTTTACTGCTGCATACCAATAGGAATTTGCTTTTTTACCAATTGTGACGAAGTAAACCAAGCAGCTCCAAAACCAATGATAAATACTGTAATAAATACAAATAGAAAATCAGAAGCTTGCATAGATACTGGATAAGCATCCACAATAAAAGCGCCTGCATTTTCTAGTTTTATAATACCGAATGTCTGCTGAATAAAACATATTAGCCCACCTAAAATCATTCCTGAAAGTGCACCGGAAAGCGAAATAAACAATCCTTCCAATAAAAAAATTCGCTTTACCATAGGTATATCAGCACCCATGCTTAATAAAATTGCAATGTCCTTTTTCTTTTCGATGATCAGCATTGTTAGGGATCCTATAATATTGAATGTCGCGATTAGGAGTATAAAACTCAAAATCATAAAAACGGCCAACTTTTCTGAACGCAAAATTTTATAAATAAAATCATGCTGCTGCAAGCGGTCCTTCACCGAATAACTATTGCTGGTGATGGATTTAATTTTTTCCAAAACAGCTTCTTCACTTATTCCGTTATTCAATTTTATTTCAATAGCTGAAATGTTTTTGTCCTGACCTATTAACGCTCGTGCAAAATGCAAAGGAACCACCACATACTTGCTATCAAAATCCTGTTGAATAGAAAAAATTCCGGATGCATAAATATTTTTTGAAATAAACGCTTCTGAAGGATCGAGCAAGGATGAAGCATCTACATCGCGTTTGGGAACATACACACCTAAAGAATGGAAAGGATCTTCCATATTGAGTGAAAGTGAGTAGGCAATCTGTCCGCCAACAATAGCAAAACTGGTATCGCCCCTTTGTAAAACCATTTGCCCCTCTACAATTTTATTTTGAAAATTTGTTGCCTTTACAAAATCATCGCTCACACCTTTTAATGTAACAATGTATTGACGATCGCGATATCGCAACAATGCATTTTCCTCCAGCGAAAAATTCACATATTTTATTCCATAAATTTTTTTAATAGCTGATATGTTTGCACTATCAGGGTCAAATGTTTTGCCATTATTATAGGTAATGCGAATGTCAGGATCAAAAGAATTGTAAAGCGACAAAACCAAATTGCCAAAGCCATTAAAAACAGAAAGCACAATGATTAAACCCATCGTTCCAACCATCACACCAATGATGGAAACAATACTGATGATGTTAATTACATTATGCGATTTTTTCGCAATCAGATAGCGCCTTGCTATTTCGAGGCTCAGGTTCATGACTGACAAAATATATTAAAAGCAGAGACGCAAAGACGCAAAGTTTTCCTCTGTGTCTTTGCGTCTCTGTGTTTAAGAAAAATTATTTCCATGCTTTCACCACCAAACCTGTTCCGGTTGGATGCGCCATACCCACATCCATCCAATTTAAAATATAGGAAATCGGATAAGCTATGATGTAATAAAATGGAAGGATAATGAAAAACAATTTCGTTTTACCTAACATCACAATTGGATATTTCATTGATAAACGCCAAGAAATTTTTCCGGGCGAACCGTATTGATAACGCGCTTCGATTTTCGAAAAACCTGCATTCCTCAATTTATCCTGAATCTCATTGATGTTGTATCCATCACGCACATGCTCTTCAATAAATGAAGCTTCATCATCACCGTGAACATCGGAGCCTCCCTGATCACTCGGTGTTGAGACCAGTAACATTCCGCCCGGTTTCAACGAAGCATAAAAATTTTTAAATACCTGAACATCTTCTAAAATATGCTCCATCACGTCAACCGAGATCACTAAATCGTAGGTGTTTTCACTTTTGTAAATGGTCAGATCATCCACCACAAATTTTACGTTTTCTGATGAACCAATCGCTTTAAAAAAACCATTGCTATCTGCAACCTGCTCCTCCTTTACATCTACTGCAAGAATTTTGGCTTTGGGCACACGTTGGTTTAACCAAAACGAATATTGTCCGTACCCTGCTCCTGCATCTAATATTCTTAACTTATCTATTTGAGCACTGCTATCACGTAAATATTTTTTCAATTCCTTATGAACATGCCAGGCACGCAGTAATAACAAATCGAGTAATCGGTAAAAAACTTTTCGTAAAAAGGGGTTTTTATTAAAGACATTGCCAAGGCTTCGCTTGATGGGATCGTATTGCATAGAATAGTTGAATGAATTTACTCCGCTTCAGGAGCAGGTGGAATATGTATTTTTTTAAATATGGTTTCCATTTTGTCAACATAATCCAACGAGTCGTCAAGAAAAAAATCAAGTGTTGGAATAATGCGTGCCTGATTACGGATGCGTTTGCCCAACTCCTTTCTTATTTCATACGAATTTTCGCGAATCATTGTCATTACCTCCTCCGGTTTTTTAGCTTTAAATATGCTAAGGTAAACCCTTGCAACGCTTAGGTCAGGAGTTACTCTAACTCCGGTTATGGTTACAAAATTTGAACCGTAATAATTTTTGCCTTCACGTTGAAATTGTTCTCCAAGTTCCTTTTGAATCAATCTCCCGAATTTTTGCTGACGTGTAGAATCCATTGAGAGCAAAAGTAAATCTTTCTGTTGAAGTGTTGGTTTTTCATAGGCAAAATGCCGCATGTTTAGTAACTATATTTGCCGTGTGAAAAATTATTTGCGCCTGCTTGGCTATTTGCGCCCTTATAAAGGGTATGCTGTTTTGAGTGTTGCATCAAATATTCTATCCATCGTTTTTTCATTGTTTTCGCTCACAATGATTGTTCCTTTTCTGAATGTGCTTTTCGATCAGCAAAAGGAGTATAAGCCTGTAGCATGGAGTTTATCAGTTAAATCATTGCTCGATAATTTTAATTATTTCCTGAGTGAATATATTAAGGTGAACGGTCAAATGCATGCGCTTATGATGATTAGTGTATTGATTGTAATTGTGTTCATGTTAAAAAACCTTACCCGTTATTTGGGCATGTATTACATGCAACCCATCCGCAACGGTGTAGTGCGCGATATCAGAAACAAACTGTATGATAAAATTCTTTCGTTGCCGATTGGTTATTTTACTGAGGAACGAAAGGGTGATTTAATGTCGCGCATGACGAGCGATGTGCAACAAGTGGAATGGAGTATTATGAATTCATTGGAAGCTTCTTTTCGAGAGCCGTTAAATATTATTTTGTTTTTACTTACCATGATTACAATGAGTCCGGAACTTTCTGTATTTGTATTGGTGCTATTACCAATTGCCGGATTGTTGATTGGTCGTATTGGAAAAAGTTTGCGAAAAAAATCAAATGATTTGCAGATAAAAATGGGAAACCTGTTAAGCACCATTGAAGAAACATTAAGTGGCCTAAGAATTATACATGCCTTTACTGCCGAACAATTTTCACGAAAAAAATTTCAGGATATTAATCAAGATCAATACAAGCTAGTAAACCGAATTGGCAGAAGAGGAGATTTATCAGCACCCATGAGCGAGTTTTTAGGTGCAGCAGTAATGGCAGTAGTAATGTTTTTTGGAGGACAATTAGTTCTATCACCCGAACGAAGTTTAGAACCATCAGAGTTCATTGCATTTATTGCCATTTTTTCTCAATTGATTCCACCGGCCAAAAATTTTACAACAGCTTTCTATAACATCCAAAAAGGATTGGCTTCTCAAGAACGTATTAATGATATTCTGGATGCCGAAGTGGTTATTCGCGAAATTGAAAATCCAACCTCTATTGCTGAATTCAAAAATGAGATTGAGTATAAAAATATTTCGTTTGCCTATCGAAAGGGCGAAGCCGGTTATGTTTTAAAAAATATAAATCTCACTATCAATAAAGGAAAAACTATTGCCTTGGTTGGTCAAAGTGGTTCGGGAAAAACCACATTAGCCGATATGCTTCCACGCTATTACGATCCTACACAAGGAGAAATTTTATTGGATGGAAATGATTTGCGCAAAATCAAAATTTTTGATTTACGTTCACTAATTGGCGTGGTAACACAGGATTCTATTTTGTTTAATGATACGGTGTTTAACAATATTGCTTTCGGGATGCAGCATTTGAGCGAAGCCGAAGTAATCAACGCAGCAAAAATTGCCAACGCGCATGATTTTATTATGCAGATGCCCGAAGGCTATCAAAGCAATATCGGTGATCGCGGAATGAAAATGAGTGGAGGCCAACGCCAACGACTTAGTATAGCCCGTGCGGTATTAAAAAACCCTCCGATACTTATTTTAGACGAGGCCACTTCTGCATTGGATACCGAAAGCGAACGTTTGGTGCAAGAAGCTTTAACCAGCCTAATGAAGAATAGAACTTCGTTGGTGATTGCACATCGATTGTCAACCGTTGTTCATGCCGATGAAATAATTGTGTTACAAAAAGGAGAAATCGTAGAACGCGGAACGCACCTAGAATTGTTAAACAAAGGCGGCTATTACAAAAAACTGTACGAGATGCAGACGTTTGCATAAGTACCGTCATTGCGAGGAACGAAGCAATCTCATGCTATGAAACAGATCGCTTCGTTCCTCGCGATGACGGAAAATAAATGTTAAAAGAACTAATTGTACTTTTGAATTCAAATGAAAACACAAACAATATCACGTTACGATGTAAGCATGAGCCCTGCTGTTGACCAGGTGAATGTTGAAGAACGTATTGCACGTTTTACCAAACGAAGTATTAAAACAGAATCTAAAGGTTATGCATTGCGGTTGGCATTAAGCATGATGGATTTAACAACATTAGAAGCACGCGATACACCCGGCAAAGTGCGACAGTTATGTGTGAAAGCAATGCATCCGCATGATGCAATGCCTGATTTGCCTTCGGCAGCTGCGGTTTGTGTGTATCCCAATTTAGTGCGTGTTGCAAAAGAATCTTTGAAAGGAAGCAAAGTAAAAGTGGCGGCTGTTGCCACTGCATTTCCAAGCGGAATGAGCACACGCAAAGTAAAAATTGAAGAAACAAAATTTGCAGTGAACGAAGGCGCTGATGAAATTGATATGGTGATTTCGCGCGGACATTTTTTGGCCGGTGAATACAATTATGTGTTTGATGAAATTGCAGCCGTGAAAGAAGCCTGTGGTGAAGCACACCTGAAAGTGATTTTAGAAACCGGAGAATTAAGCACACTCGACAACGTACGCAAAGCAAGCGACCTTGCCATGTATGCAGGTGCTGATTTTATTAAAACCTCCACAGGAAAAGTGCAACCTGCTGCCACCTTGCCTGTAACATTAGTGATGTTTGAAGCCATCCGTGATTTTTATTACCGCGAAGGAAAAATGATAGGCATGAAACCAGCCGGTGGAATTGCCACTGCAAAATTAGCGTTGCAATATCTGGTAGTACTGCGCGAAACCTTAGGCGAAGCATGGATGAATAATGATTACTTCCGTTTTGGTGCAAGTTCTCTTGCGAATGATTTATTGATGCAAATTGTAAAACTCGAAACAGGAGTTTATCAAAGCATAGATTATTTTTCGAAGGATTAATTTGTAAATAGAAATTGTGATACCTTTAAAGCAATGAAAAAATATTTATTGCTTATTTTGTTTTTTACTTTCTCACTAAAGTTATTTTCTCAATCTCAGGGTGATACATGGTGTTTTGGTGATTCTTCAATTTTACATTATTTAAATGGTCAAATGTCCTCTCTGGCTTTTTCAGCAATGAGTTCGACAGAATCGAGCGCATCTATATCGGATAAAAATGGAACTCTTTTATTTTATGTAGGAGGAAATAATCAAGGATCAAATTATTCAAGAGCATGGAATAGTAATCACCAAATAATGCAAAATGGCGATAGCTTATTCTCTCATTCCAGCTCCACAAACGGGGTAATCATTATTCCCTTTGTGAATGATAGCAATAAATATTATGTATTTTATAAAGGCAACAATATAAACTATTTTCTACTGAAGGCAGTTGTAGATATGGGTTTAAATGGAGGACTTGGTGCAGTTATTCAAAAAAATGATTTAGTAACTAATATAATCATGTCTGAAAAACTTGCTGCTGTTAGGCATGGGAATGGAAGAGACTGGTGGTTAGTTGCACACCGCGATACAAGTTCAGATTATTATATTTATTTGATTGACACACTGGGTATTCATAATCCACTAATACAATCCATTGGAAGTGTTTATACTTATAATATTCCTTCTACATATTACGGTGAAATAGTTTTTTCGCCTGATGGTAGCAAATTGGTTGCTGTAAGCTATCAAATAATCGATTACTTTGGGTTTGATCGTTGCACAGGTGTTTTATACAACTATCAGAACCTTGCTGCCCTAAATCCAACAGTTTATGATAGGTATTATGGAGCTTCTTTTTCACCTGAGAATACAGTACTTTATGTATCTACGGACGAATGTAATCTTTACACACCTCAAGGTGATGCCAAGTTGTATCAATTTGATTTAACAGCTTCTAACATAACGCAGTCTAAGCAAACAATTTATACTTTGTTTAATACTGATATTACTTTTGGTCAGCACCAGTTGGCGCCAGACGGTAAAATATATGTTAGTATGGTGGTTCCTAGTTTTCCCAACTTTAATTATGATTCCACAAGTATTTACTTAAATACAATATCTAATCCCGGTATATTGGGTAGTGGTTGCAATTTTACTTTGCACACATTATATTTAAATGGGCATCGTACATTCTATGGGCTGCCCAACATACCTAATTATAACTTAGGTGCTTTAGTTGGTAGCCTATGTGATACATTAGCAGTCGGGTTTCAGGAACATTTGCAGCAACAAGATTTTTCAATTTATCCTAACCCTTCGAAGGGTCTTATTAATTTTAATGGTAAACTTACAAATGGCAAAATAAATATAAGAGATATAACAGGAAGAATAGTCGTTAGCAAAAACATAACTACCATGAATAATTTTGCTTCAGTAAAAATAAGTGAGTTACAAGATGGCGTTTATTTTTATTCTGTTTACGATGGAAAAGAGTTAAAGAAACAAGATCGTTTGATAATTCTAAAATAAACATTTAACAGAGTACAAAACAGAAACGCTCCGCAAATTGCGGAGCGTTTCTTTAATCTTTAAATCCTAAATCCTAAAATCCCTACATCTATTTCCCTTCTGCAATTTTCATTTTATCAAAAGTGTTGTCCTGAATACATTCAATCGCTTTTGTATATGAATTGATAATATCGTTAACCACATACCAGTAAGCATTGGTATTCCAGAGGTCGCGGGCGATCAATGCTTTTATCTGTGTCCTGATTAATTTTTCAGAAGTTGCAAATTGCGCATCATCTTTCTTAATGTCCTTTTTGTCAGCGTAAGTAAAAAACTTATTCATCAATTCAGGGGTCAATTGAAAATTCTTTTTGAATGCTTTTACATCAGGATAATTCTTTAACAATGAGCTGCGATTATCGTCAGTATAGTTAAAAGAGAAATCTGCAAGTATTCCCTTTCTTCTCAGCTCATCATAATATTTACTGTTCATGGTTGTATCTAATGGAACAAACACATCCGGCATAATTCCGCCTCCTCCAAACACAGGTCGATTTGCTGCAGTGTAACATTTCAATGAATCAATAAATTTAATACTGTCGGCACTGTATAATTCACCACGCTGAATTCGGTTGCTTAAATCTGCATCATAGTCCTCATCTCCTTTCTCCCCTTTTGCATAAGCCTTCTGTATGCATCTTCCAGAAGGAGTATAATACCGCGCAATTGTCATACGCACAGCAGAACCATCAGGTAACGAAAACGGTTTTTGCACCAGCCCTTTTGCATAGGTTCTGCGACCAACAATAAGAGCACGGTCGTGATCTTGCACTGCACCTGAAACAATTTCACTTGCAGAAGCAGACGATTCATCAACCAACATCACCAATTTTCCTTTTTCAAATCCACCGGTAGAAGTTGAATAATTTTCCTGACGTGCCTGTATGCGACCTTTTGTGTAAACAATTAATTTATCAGCACTCAAAAATTCGTCAGCCATTTCAATTGCTCGGTTAAGATATCCTCCACCATTTCCCTGCAAATCCACTATCAGACTTTTCATTCCCTGATCTTTTAATGACTGCAATGCGGCTTTAAATTCATACACTGTACTGTCAGCAAAACGGCTCACTTTTATATAACCGATTTCGGGTGTTGCCATGTAAGTGGCATCCACACTGTACAATGGAATCTTGTCGCGGGTAATCGTAAAATCTGTAAGCCCTTTCACATCTCTGCGATAGATACCTACGGTAACTTTAGTTCCTTTATCACCACGCAAACGTTTCAACACATCACGATTAGTGAGTTTGATATTAGTTACTGTTTCTCCGTCAATCTTTACAATTCTGTCACCGGCACGTATGCCTAACTTCTCACTGGGACCACCGGCAATCACCTGACTTACCATTATGGTATCTTCCACCAATTGAAACTGCACTCCGATACCTTCAAACTTTCCTACTAAAGGTTCGTTCACTTGTTTCAATTCTTCCGCATCTAAGTAAACAGAATGCGGATCCAGATCTTTTAACATAGCTCTAATAGCATCTTCAGTAACTTCTTTTTGATTGATGGTATCCACATAAGCCTGTGCAATTATGTTTAGTAATGCATCAAATTTTCTACCACCCTCTGTATTCTGTGCTTGAATGACAGGAGTCATAAAAATGCAGGTTAGTAAAGCAAATAATTTATATTTAATTTTTCTCATATCTCTATTTAAGTGTTTGTTTAACGTAATTAGTTCTGTAAAGTTTTGTGCGTGTGCAAACTTCGCAATTATTATTCCATCCTTTGTAAGGAAACTGAAATCTGGGTGGTATTAACTAAACTATAACAAGGTAAAAGTGGAGCGTCATTGCGAGAAATGAAGCAATCTTTTCATAGCGTGAGATTGCTTCGTTCCTTGCAATGACGTAAAAAAGTTCCTCGCCATGACGGCAACTTCATCCGCCAATGTGTCAGCAAACCTTTGAATGGCATTTTTTTTGAAAACCACCGCTCAATCAATAATAAAACAAATATGCAAACAGGCAAAATAAACGTACAAACCGAAAACATTTTCCCCATCATTAAGAAGTTTTTATACTCTGACCACGAAATCTTTTTGCGTGAGATTGTGAGTAACGCAACTGATGCTACTCAGAAATTAAAAACGTTGGCATCGTTAGGCGAATTTAAAGGCGAAATGGGTGATGTGACAATAAATGTAACCATTGACAAGGACAAAAAGACTTTGACTATCTCTGACAAAGGCATTGGGATGACTTCCGAAGAAGTGGAGAAATACATTAATCAGATAGCGTTTTCAGGCGCTGAAGAATTTGTAAATAAGTATAAAGATGAAGCGGGAGTGAATATTATTGGAAAATTCGGTTTGGGTTTTTACTCATCGTTTATGGTATCGGACAAAGTGGAAGTTTTAACTCGTTCCTATAAATCAACTGATGAAAAAGATGCGGTTGTTTGGAGTTGCGATGGAAGCCCTGATTACAGTATTGAGCCCTCAACAAAATCAGAAAGAGGAACTGATATTATCCTCCACATCAGTGAAGAGAATATTGAGTTTTTAGAAAACGCTCGAATTGAAACTTTGCTGAAAAAATATTGTAAGTTTTTGCCGGTTGAAATAAAGTTTGACGACAAAATAATCAACAACACTAAACCGGCATGGACTCGCAAACCATCAGAACTTACCGATGAAGATTATAAAAGCTTCTACAAAGAATTATATCCTTTTGCTGAAGATCCTTTGTTTTATATTCACCTCAATGTTGATTATCCTTTTAATCTTACAGGAATTCTATACTTCCCACGTTTAAAGAAAAATTTAGAGGTTCAGAAAAATAAAATCCAGCTTTATAGCAAACAAGTTTTTGTTACCGATTCAGTTGAAGGAATTGTACCTGATTTTTTAACGCTCTTGCATGGCGTTATTGATTCACCCGATATCCCTCTGAATGTGTCAAGAAGTTATTTACAAAGCGATAGTAATGTAAAAAAAATAAGCAGTCATATCATGAAAAAAGTGGCTGACAAATTAGAAGAATTGTTTAAAGAAAATCGTAATGATTACGAAGCTAAGTGGGACGACATTGGAGTATTTATTAAATATGGAATGTTGAGCGAAGACAAATTCTACGACAAGGCAAAACAATTTTTTCTTTTCAAAAACACCGAGCAAAAATATTTTACAACGGATGAATACGGTCAACTGATTAAACTCAATCAGGAAAACAAAGACAAGAAGATCGTTTATCTCTACACTAATAACCCAATAGAACAACATAGTTTTATTGATGCGGCAAAAAACCGTGGTTACGATGTGCTGCTAATGGATGGCGCAATCGATTCTCACTTCTTAAATTTCTTCGAACAGAAAATTGAAAATTCTCAGTTTGCAAGAGTAGACGCGGATACGATTGACAAGCTGGTTGAAAAAGGAGAAGAGAAAAAATCGAACCTCACCGATGACCAGAAAAAGCAATTACAACCGATGATTGAAAGCGCTGTTGCTAAAGAGCAATTTACGGTTGTTTTTGAAAATCTGAACGAAAAAGATGCCCCCATGATTATTACCCGTCCTGAGTTTATGCGTAGGATGAAAGATATGGCAGCAATGGGCGGAGGTTATGATTTTATGGGAAGTATGCCCGAGCATTATAACCTGGTTGTAAACGCTAATCATCCTTTGATGGCGCGAATTCTTGTTGAGACAGAACCCTCAAAACAAGCCGATTTGGTTAAGCAAACCACTGATCTTGCCTTACTTTCTCAACAATTATTGAAAGGCGAAGACTTAACCAAGTTTATTCAAAGGAGTTTGGAGTTGATAAAATAAAAATGTTTTTCACAAAAATTAAAATAGGAAAAAACCGATAGGCTTTTTCCTATTTTTGTATGATTAAATCTTAAAATCATGAGCTTAGATCTAACAGGAAAAATTATTCAAATTATGCCAGAAACAAATGGCGTAAGCAAAGCAGGTAAAGAATGGAAAAAACAAGAGTTTGTAGTTGAAACTTTTGAAACATATCCTAAAAAAGTTTGCCTTAGCACAATGGGCGACAAAACTAACGACCTCAAAAAGTTTACAGTTGGTAGCACTATCACTGCATCGTTAAATATTGAGTCGCGCGAATATCAAGGCAGATGGTACACCGATGTTCGTGCCTGGAGAATTATTGAAGGAACGGGACAACCATCAAGCAACGAACCTTCTATGCAACAGACGCAAACTGCAAGAAGACCAGAACCTGTTGGCGATCCAATGACAGCAGATCAAGAAACAACTGACGATCTTCCATTCTGATTTATACAGCAAAGTATTTATAAGAGCGCAAAACAATATTTGTTTTGCGCTCTTTGTTTTATAAATAGTTCGTCACGCTGAAACAAGTTAAGCATGACGACACAGGCAAGCGTATCAAATCAATTATTTTTACTCACTTAAAATCAATATCATGAAAATTAAATACGCGCTACTTCTTCTTTTAGTTTTAAGATTATTCCCTGCTGCAGCTGACGAAGGCATGTGGTTGCCCATGTTGTTGAAACAACTCAATGAACAGGAAATGCAAATCAAAGGATTGAAAATTACGGCAGAAGAAATATACAGTGTCAACAAAAACAGTTTAAAGGATGCTGTAATTTTATTTGATGGTAAATGCACGGGCGAACTAATTTCCGACCAGGGATTAATTTTAACAAATCATCATTGTGGTTATTCACAAATACAGTCACACAGCAGTGTAGAACATAATTATATCCGGGATGGCTTTTGGGCGATGAACAAAAAGGAAGAACTTTCTTGTCCGGGATTGACAGCAACTTTTATTGTGAGGATGGATGATGTAACGAGTGAAATAATTAAAGTGCTAAATGATTCGATAACAGAGGAACAACGCAATGAGAAAATAAAGCAGGCTGCAGCACAATTAGAAAAAAAAGCTGTTGAAGGAACTAACTACGATGCCAAAGTCAAATCATTTTTTAATGGCAATGCGTTTTATCTAATCGTAACAGAAACATTTAGGGATATAAGAATGGTGGGAGCCCCTCCTGTTTCAATTGGAACTTTTGGGGGTGATACAGATAACTGGATGTGGCCAAGGCACAATGGTGATTTTTCTTTGTTCCGTATTTACGCAGATAAAAATAATAAACCCACTATCTATAATGCCGAAAATGTTCCATACCTCCCAAAATATTTTTTTCCGATTTGTGTTAGCGGTGTAAAAGAAAATGATTTTACAATGGTATATGGTTTTCCAGGACGAACACAAGAATATCTTACTTCTTATGCAGTTGATATTATTGCAAATGTTAGCAATCCAAATCGGGTAAAAGTGAGGGAAGCAAAACTTTCGATTATTGAAGAGGCCAGAAAAAACAGCGAGCAGATTTATATTCAATATGCAAGTAAAAAAAGTTCGCTTGCTAATGCATGGAAAAAATGGCAAGGCGAAGCAAGCGGTTTGATTAAAAGCAATACTGTACAGAAAAAGAAAGATGATGAAAAAGATTTTGCAGTGTGGGTAAATCGTGATTCATCACGCAAAGCAAAGTATGAAAACCTAATGAATGATTTCAAAAAAGTGTATGATGGATTCACTCCTTATATTATTGCAAACGATTTTTATGCTGAAGCAGGAATGGGAATTGAACTATTGAGTTACGCTGCAACATTTAGTCACCTCATCGATTTATCGAAACAAAAATCCTTTGACGAAAAAACCATCAAAGAAGAAGCGGATAAATTATTGAAATCAGCCGAAGGCTTTTTTAAAGACTATGATTATCCAACTGATCAGAAATTAATGGCTGCTTTATTAAAACTTTATAATGATAACGTGGTTGATTCACTAAAACCAACGACATTGAATGAGATAAAAACAAAATATAAAAATGATTACGATACGTATTCAAAAAATATTTTTAAAAATTCTGTTTTCAAATCATATGATGATTTAAAAAAGATACTCTCCGACCCTACAAAAAAACAATTAAATAAATTATCGGCCGATCCAGCATGGCTGCTTGCCTCAAATATTGTTTCTACCTATCTAACAAAAGTAGCTCCTATTGTAACCGAACGAAATAATCGGTTAATAAAACTTAATAGGCTATACATGGCCGCTCAACTCGAAATGACTGAAGGAAGAAAAATGTATCCCGATGCAAACTCAACCTTACGAGTTGCTTATGGTAATGTGAAGCCCTACTATCCATATGATGGAGTTGAATATTCTATTTATACAACCCTTGAAGGTGTAATTGAAAAATATAAACCTAACGATGAAGAGTTTGACGTTCCTTCAAAATTGATTCAACTATATAAGCAGAAAGATTATGGCAGATACGGTGTGAATGGAACTATGCCTCTTGCATTTATTGCAACCAATCATACAACAGGAGGTAATTCAGGAGCTCCGGTATTAAATGATAAAGGACATTTGATAGGAACAAATTTTGATCGGGTATGGGAAGGAACAATGAGTGATATTGATTTTAATCCTGAAATATGCCGCAACATCAGCTTGGATATTCGCTACACGCTATTTATCATTGATAAGTTTGCAGGCGCAAAATATTTGATCGATGAAATGCAATTGTTAAATGATTAATTGTAATTGTATACCCTTTAGAAAAGCACAAAAAAAAACTCTCCGATAATAGCGGAGAGTTTTTAATTCTTTTTAGATAGTATTTTATTGAACTACAAATTCTAACGATTTTAATGTGCCGCTTTCAGTAGTGGCAGATAAGTAGAGTACCTTCTCATTTATTTCAGCTATTGTCCACTTCAAATTCAAATTTACATTTTCCATACCGGTTAAGGTGTTAGGATAAGGAATTCCTGAAATAGTAACATAGCTGGATGAAAATTTGCTATCAACACTATAAAAGGTGCTAATTGTATCATCTGCCATATATATATGACCTTTGCCTTCGGTAAAACTCCAGATCTCTTTATAATCATCGGTAGGATTTGGTGCAACTCTTTTCCAGTTTTTGTTTTCTAATTGTTCTCTGATTTTTTTATCAGATTGCATTAAGTCTTTATTATCGCAACCTGTTAAAAGGAAAGCGCATAATGTTAAAGTGTAGAATATTTTTTGCATGCTGTTTTATTTGAGTACTATTTACAATCCTTTTATCAAAAGTAATATTAAATATCGTTAAAACATTACATCTGTGATTTATTATTGTGAAGTATTCGTTGCTCTATGCCCGAAGTGGAATACCCAGGTAGATAATCTAAAGTACTTATGGCTCCTCCTTTTGCCTTCACAATGTCATATCCTACAATATCTTCAGGTTTATAATCAGCTCCTTTTACCAATGTATCTGGTTGTACAAGCTTAATTAGTTCGTAAGGTGTTGGCTCATCAAACAACACAACCATCGACACAAATGAGAGCGAGGCAAGAATCATGGTCCTCGAAACCTGATCATTTATAGGTCTCGAAGGTCCTTTAATGCGCGACACAGATGCATCTGTATTTACACCTATAATTAGTTTGTCGCCCAAATTGGCTGCTTTTGCCAAATAATCAATATGTCCGAGATGAATAATATCAAAACAACCATTTGTAAAAACAATCTTACATTTTTCAGCTTGCCATTGTTGCAGCGTTTTAACCGCTTCAACAGTACTTTGGATCTTATTTTTTATCGTATCAAGGTGATTCATGCCACTTTCTTTTTTTGAAAAACAAATATTACCAGCCAACCAATCAAACCGAAAACTACACTCATTATAATTTGCCAGGTGTGAACCATTGTTGCAAAAACAATACCATCAGCATTTACTACTCCATAAAGTAACAATGCTTGTGAAACCAGAAAATGATAGGTACCAATTCCACCTTGAACAGGTGCCGACATGGCAATGCCTCCAATTACCATAATAAGCACTCCGGCCTTCATATCCAATCCGGCTGTTGATTGAAGGGCGAAAAATGAAACATAAGTCATTAAAAAATACATAAGCCAGATAAAAATGGTATGAAACAGAAATTCGCCTCGGTTATTCATTGTACGTATTGACTTCAATCCGTCAACAATACCTACAGTTATTGTTTTAATCTTATTTAATAATGGGTTTTTCTTATTCTTTCTAACTTGCCTGATAAAAACAAAAAAAGCGGTAATTGCCAATACTGCTATAACTAGAAATAACAATGCGGAGTTTTTGAAAGCAACTATTGCTGGTAAAAAAAAGTGTTCGTTTAAGAATCCTTGCAAGTTATCGTATTCAATTGATAAAACCAATAAAATAGTAATCATTAACATCACAACATCAGAAATACGTTCAGCTATTACAGTTCCTATCAACTTTTCAAATGGAACGTTTTCTGCCTTAGTTAGTGCCGCACATCGGCTAATTTCTCCGATTCTTGGAATCGCGAGGTTTGCAAAATACCCAATCATTAATGAATGAAATGTGTTGATCAGTTTTGGACGAAAACCTAAAGGATGTATTAAAAGATTCCATCGGTAAGAACGACTAAAAAGTGCGAGCAATGAAAGAGCTAAGGATAATGCTATCCAACGCAAATCAGCAGTTAGCATTTGATCAATTATATTAGACAAAGACTGATGCCGAAAGGTGAGCCATAAAAGACCAATGCCAATCGAAAGGAAAAGTAGATACTTAAATACCGTGAGTAATTTTTTCAAGACTTAGTCTTTGGTAAGAAAGTTTTTTTCATTTGGAAAAACAACTACAGGTTTAAATCCTTTAGCTTCTTCAAAATCCATTGTCGCAAATGAAATCACAATAACCACATCGCCCACTTGCATTTTGCGTGCTGCAGGGCCGTTGATGCAAATGGTTCCACTGTTTCGGTTACCCTTAATTACATAGGTCTCCAACCTTTCGCCATTGTTCACATTAAGCACTTGCACTTTTTCATGCTCAATAAGGTTTGCGGCATCCATCAAGTCTTCATCGATAGTAATACTTCCAACATAGTGCAATTCAGCCTGTGTAACAACTGCTCTATGGATTTTTGATTTTAATATTTCAATTGTCATAATGCCGCAAAGTTAATCTTTAACAAAACTGATTAATCATACGCGATATTATCAATTAAACGAGGACCATCTGTCAAAACAGCAATGCAACCTCTAGTTGGTTGGCTCTGATCAAAAACCTGAATGCTCTCCAAAGTGATGGAATCCACAATGTCAAAATACTGCACTTCTAAAAATAGGCTATTATCAATTAATTTAATAACATTTTTTTTAACCTGATCAATAGGTAATTCCTTTATCCATGAAGTTGATTCTTGTAGCGCTTTATAAATCATTGGGGCTGCTATTCGTTGCTCAGGTGTAAGTAATTGATTGCGCGAACTCATTGCCAACCCATCCGGCTCTCTTAATGTTGGGCAACCAACAATCTTTATTCTGTGATGTAATTTTTGAACCATAGCTCTAATTACAGCTAACTGCTGAAAATCCTTTTCTCCAAAATAAGCGCAATGTGGTTCCACAATTCTGAAAAGTTTATCCACCACAGTTGCCACTCCCTTAAAATGACCTGTACGATATCCCCCTTCCATCACATTTTCCAAATTACCAAAATTAATTTCGAGCAAAGTTTCTCCAGGAGGGTATATTTCGATGGCAGATGGCATAAACACATAATGGCATCCGGCTTGCTCCAGCTGTTTCAAATCATTTTCAGGGGTTCGGGGGTATTTCTCCAAATCCTTAGGATCATTAAACTGGGTAGGGTTAACAAAAACGCTTGCTACAACTATTGAAGTTTCGTCTAATGCAGCCTCAATTAATGAAATATGTCCATTATGCAATGCTCCCATAGTTGGAACAAAGCCAATCGATCGCCCAAAACCTCGCTCTCGCGAAAGATGCTGAGCGAGCTGGTTAACAGTATTGCAAACAACAAGAGCCATTCAGAGTATTTAGCTGCGCAATAATACTCAATAACCTGTTATTGAGGTGATTCTATGTTATACCCAAAATTATTTTGAATTTTTCTTCGTTTCCGTTTGGAAGTTTCATTGCATAGTTCTATCCTATTGCCTACCTTTGCACTCTAAACATTATATATCTGTGAAGAAAGCTATGAGAAAAGCCCGCGTGTTGTTTATTTCGAGTGAAATTATCCCTTATCTAGAACCTAGTGAGCAAAGCACAATAGCCCGTTTTTTACCACAGGGTATTCAAGAGCGCGGTAAAGAAATCAGAACATTTATGCCTCGTTTTGGCTCTATCAACGAAAGAAGACACCAGCTTCACGAAGTAATCCGACTAAGTGGTATGAATCTGATTATCAATGACAGCGACCATCCATTAATTATCAAGGTGGCTTCTATTCAGGCCGCTCGCATGCAGGTGTATTTTATTGATAATGAGGAGTATTTTCAGCGCAAGAACGTGTTTCATGATGATGATGAAAAATTTCATACTGATAATGATGACCGAACTATTTTCTTTTGCCGAGGCGTGCTTGAAACGGTAAAAAAATTAGGTTGGGCTCCGGATATTATTCATTGCCACGGTTGGATGACCAGCCTCATCCCTTTTTTCATAAAAACCAGTTACAAGGACGACCCTATGTTCCACAATTCTAAAGTGGTATATTCATTATATAATGACGAGTTTAAAGAATCATTTCAGACTGACTATTGGAAGAAAATGGCTATGGATGGCCTTGGCACGGATGAAATTAAAGATCTAAAGAATCCTGATTATGTTGGAATCTCCACCACAGCCATGAAATTTGCTGATGCTGTGGTTGTAGGAACTCCAAATTTAAATTCACTTGTTAGTAAGGAACTTAAAAAACTCACTAAACCTGTGTTGAATTATCAGTCTCCTGAAGAATACATAGAGGCTTATGATAATTTTTATGACGAAGTATTGCTTGAAGATACCGTTTTGGTAGATTAAGCAAGCCCAGTTTTATCTGTTTCCTAAAATTATTTTGCTTTTAATATTGCATACCTTCGCCTGATGATTAGCGTGCGAAATAGTTTACTGATATCTTTTCTGATTTATTCTTTTATTATAATGTCGTCTTGTAACGACCCTAATGAAGTTGGCGTTGGGGTTCAACCGGCAAATGATCAGCCAGGTGTGTTTGATACCTCGATAACCTCTCTAACTACCTTTACAATTCTTGAAGATTCCTTGTTAAGTAGCAGTTCCATTTCACCCATGTTTCTGGGAAGTTTAAACGACAATGAAACAGGCACAACTTATGCCTCATTTTATACACAAGTTCGTTTGGGTAGTTCAGTAACTGCTACGACTTTTAACGGTGCCACTACACCTGATAAGATAGAATTAGTTTTAGGTTTAGTTAAAGATGTGGTTTATGGTGAC
>JANNXV010000079.1:0-12297 GCA_031409815.1 Bacteroidota bacterium | reverse complement strand
GCTGTCCGAGAACCGATTGTCCAAAGAAATAATTACTTTTATCCATCGTGTTTTAGTCTTGCAAAAACCAAAATACGGTAAAGAGCCGAATGAATCCTTTCAAACGGCTCTTTTATATTCTTTTATCGGACAACAGTGATTCAAAACATATTAATTCTGCGGCTGATACTTTTGCTTATTGTTTGATGCCAAATCATTTTCATTTTTTCATCCGGTTAAAAGAATTACCCCTTCAAGGGTTACAAACCCTTGAAGGGGTAGAAGAAAGTACAATCGAAGGAAGTTTTTCTAAAGCATTTTCAAACTTGTGCAACGGATATACACAAGCTTACAATAAACGATTTGGAAGGAAGGGAAGTTTGTTTGTTCCCCGGTTTAAAAGAAAGGAAGTGGATAGCTTAGAATATAGTTGCACATTAATCAGGTATATTCATCTTAATCCGGTAATACATGGTTTTGTTAAGAACCCGGAAGATTGGATCTATTCTTCCTACAGCAGTCACATTTCGTTGAAACCAACTCTACTTTACAGGGATGAAGTAATAAGTTGGTTTGATGATGTCTCAAATTTTAAAGCTTTGCATAAAGAAAAAATTCCTGAAAAATTTATATTGGAAATGGAGTTCTGAAATTTAGTTTCATTACCCCTTCAAGGGTTCTAAATCCTTGAAGGGGTATTTAGTGGACCTGCTTCCCAACTCCGGCATAAGTAGTTACATCAGCACCTGAAATAGTTTTATCGCATAAAATTATCAGGCGTTCAATTACATTACGTAGTTCGCGGATGTTACCGGTCCAGTTGATGTTTTTTAATTCTTCCAAAGCATCTTTGGTATAGGTCTTAACGGGTATGTTATAGTCTTCACAAATTTGTTTTAAAAAATAGTTGGCTATTAAAGGAATGTCTTCAACACGTTCGTTGAGTGATGGCACATGCATTACGATTACGCTCAATCGGTGGTACAAGTCTTCGCGAAACAATCCTTTCTCAATTTCTTTTTTAAGGTCTTTGTTGGTAGCTGCAATCACGCGCACGTTTACCGTAATTTCTTTTTCACCACCCACACGTGTAATTTTATTTTCCTGTAAGGCACGCAAAACTTTTGCCTGCGCAGATAAACTCATGTCACCAATCTCATCTAAGAAAAGTGTTCCGTTGTGTGCCGATTCAAATTTGCCGATCCGTTGTTTGATGGCAGAAGTAAACGATCCTTTCTCATGACCAAACAATTCACTCTCGATAAGTTCTGAAGGTATCGCAGCACAGTTAACTTCAATCAAGGGTAAATTGCTTCGATTACTTTTTTCATGAATCCATCGTGCCACCAGTTCTTTACCGGTTCCGTTTTCTCCTGTTACCAGCACGCGCGCTTCGGTGGGTGCAACACGTTCAATCATCTCCTTGATTTTATTAATGGCAGGAGATTCACCAATCATTTCATTGGTTTTTGAAATTTTTCGTTTCAGTGTTTTTGTTTCAATCACCAATGACGACCGGTCCATTGCATTACGTATGGTAATCAACACGCGATTAAGGTCCAAAGGCTTTGCAATAAAATCAAACGCACCTTTTTTAATTGCTTCAACAGCAGTTTCAATATTTCCGTGTCCTGATATCATCACCACAGGAGTATCTGGTGTGATTTCCTGGATTTTTTCCAGCACTTCAATGCCATCCATCTTAGGCATTTTTATATCACACAGAATAATATCGTATTTATTGCCACCAACTTTGGCGATTCCTTCAGCGCCATCCGCTGCATCATGCACAATATGACCTTCGTATTCTAAAATTTCTTTCAGCGTGTTACGTATGCTGCGTTCGTCATCTATTACTAGTATTTTGCTCATTGTTTTTTGTGTAGGGAGTGAGTAGTAGGGAAATTGAGTATTTGAGGTAAATGTGTGATGAAGTAAATATTAATTATTAATTGTCAATTGTCCATTCTGCAGTATATCAAAAAGCATTCCTTCTTTTAGTGCGTAAGCTGATAATGTCATTTTTTTGATGTCTGTTTTTTTCAGTACAAATGTAAGTAAGCTGCTCGCAAGCACAATCATATCAACCCGCATCTTAATAAGTCCTTTCATTTGCATACGTTGCTGGGTAGTAGATTTAATAAGTCGTTGATGAACATTAAAATAATCTTCCATATAAAATTCGTAGGAAATCCGTTTGCCAAGAGGTGACTTATTATTTTGCACCAGGATCATTTCAGCAAATGTGTCGAATGACCCTGACGATCCGATCAATCTTGCAGGAACATATTTCTTGATTGCTTCGAACAGTATTGCTAATTCCTTATCAAGATAAGCATTAAGTTTATTTATTTCTTCAATGGTAATCGGATCGGAGGGCTTTAATTTTTCCAATAGCAATGCTGCACCCAGTTCAAAGCTGTGTTTCCAGAAAATATTTTTTTGATTGCAAATAACTAATTCTGTGCTGCCACCACCTATATCAATAATGAGCGATTTTTCATCGCCCATCTCAATGGCTTCGCGAACACCGTAATAAATTAATTCGGCCTCACGTTCACCTGATATGAGTTGAATCTTAATTCCGGTTTGCTTTTGGGTTTCAATAATAAAATCATTTCCATTTTTTGCTTTGCGTAATGCTGCGGTTGCAAAGGCATAAACATTATCTGCATTATACTAAGCAATTTTATTTGCAAAATTATTTAATGCATGTATGCCACGGTTAAAAGGTGTTTCAGAAATATAATTTTTGGTGATTCCATCTTCACCTAACTTAACGGTAGTTTTTGTTTTATAAAGCTGAGTGAATTTGCCGGGTGCAACTATCTCAACAATCAGCAAATGAAAAGTATTGGTTCCACAATCAATAATTGCAATTTTCATAATTGGCTTAATTGAGTTATTTATTAGTAAAGTAGTTCTAATCCTTAATTATTCCAATTGCCTTAATTGACTAATCAACCACTTAACCTTTATAACGCAGCCATTTCCAAATTTCACCGTAGCTTACTTTCTTTCCGTACATTAAAATACCAATGCGATAAATGCGCGAGGCAAGCCAGGTAGTGAAAACAAATCCTCCGATGAGTAACAACATGGATAAAACAACATGTTCCCAAGGCACACCAAAGGGTATTCGTACCATCATTACAATAGGCGATGTTAAAGGAATAATACTGAACCAGAATGCAACATGTCCTTGCGGGTTACTAATTACGTTTACTGCTGCAACATAAGCGAGTATGAGCGGAATGGTAACTGGAAACATAAACTGCTGAGTGTCGGTTTCAGAATCGGATGCTGCACCGATGGCGGCAAACAATGCACTGTATAATAGATATCCTCCTAAAAAATAAAAAATAAACATGCCTACAATCAAAGGAATATTGATCGATTCCATCACTTGATTTATTTTATCAGCAGCGTTAGGTTCATTGTCCTGTATCTGTTGCATCATAGCGGCATTGGCCTGCATACCAGGTTGCGCTTTCATCATACTTTCAATTTTTTCTTTATCAGTTTCTCCTTTAAATAGTACATTCATTACACCTGCATAAATGGCCATTGTGAGCACTACCCACAATAAAAATTGTGTAAGGCCAACTAATGCTACACCAAGTATTTTGCCCATCATTAACTGAAAAGGTTTAACAGAAGAAATAATTACTTCAACTATGCGACTTGTTTTTTCTTCCAGTACACCACGCATCACCATGGCCCCATAAATGAAGATGAAAAGATAAATGAGTAATCCACCTGCAAATCCCAAACCGGATGTTAATGGTGTGCTGGTTTCTTTGTTTTCCATATCACGGGTATTGATATCAACATCCGTTTTAATTTTATTGAGTTTGTCTTCATCAATACCAGCTTCAATGTATTTAGATGTGTTGATCTCTTTTTCCAAAGTGAATTTTATATTGCTCACTACATCAAAACCAGGTTGAGATTCAGAATATAAGGTAACCGCTTTTTCCAAAGCAGGTAAATTACTTGCTGCCGGAATGTGCAATACACCAAAATAACCTAACTGCTTACTGTTTCTGCGCAGGCTGTCAACTGGAGTTTTTACAAAAACGAATTTAATATGCTCGCTATCTTTAAACTTATTGGAAAATAAATTCGATTCATCAGCAACAGCAATTGTTTTTCTTTCGTTGTCAACTTTGTTTAATAAAAACATGCTCACAAAAACGGCACCCATTAATAGCGGACCTACAAAGGTCATGATGATAAAAGATTTTTTACGAACACGAGTAATGTACTCACGTCTGATAATTAAGAATACTTTATTCATGAACCACCTCCTTGTTTGTGACTTTACTGATAAAAATATCATTCATACTCGGAATAATTTCTTTGAAAGATAAAATCTGTACGTTAGGAAGCAAGGAGGAAAGCAACTCATTGGTCTGGTTACCGTTTTCTAATTTTATTATTGCTTTCATATGATCGCCATCATTAAAATTTTCCTTTAACTCGTATCCGCTCCATAAAGAGTTGGCCAGTGCAATTGAATTGCCTGTGTATTCAATCTCGTAAACATTGCTTTTATAGGTCTTGCGGATTTCTTTTACAGATCCATCCAATATTTTTTTCGATTGATGAATTAATGCAATATGGCTGCACAATTCTTCTACTGATTCCATACGGTGCGTGGAAAGAATAATCGAAGTTCCTTTATCGCGCAGCGCCAGCAACTCATCTTTTACAAGGTTTGCATTCACCGGATCAAATCCGCTGAAAGGTTCATCCAAAATCAGTAACTCCGGTTCGTGAATTACGGTGACGATGAACTGCACTTTCTGCTGCATGCCCTTGCTCAGTTCTTCCACTTTTTTACGCCACCATGCTTTGATCTCAAATTTTTCGAACCACACACGCAAACGAGCAACGGCTTCGCTGCGGCTCATGCCTTTAAGTTGTGCGAGATAAATGGCTTGCTCGCCCACTTCCATTTTCTTGTAAAGCCCACGTTCTTCAGGCAGGTAACCAATGCGGTTGATGTGTTCCTGCTGCAAATCTTTTTCATTGAAAAGAATCTTGCCACTATCAGGAGCAGTAATCTGGTTGATGATGCGTATCAAAGAAGTTTTGCCCGCTCCGTTTGGGCCAAGCAGACCAAACACGCTTCCTTTGGGCACGTTGATGCTTACATCGTCCAATGCCTTATGGGTAGCATAAGTTTTGGTAACGTTTTGTATGGATATAATATTCATAGGATTTGTGTGGTAAAAATAGGAATGGGAGGGATATGAAAAGAAGAGGTTGGAAAATCTATTAAGGTAGTGGATCATTGAGAATCCTCTAACTGTCATTCAGGAGGAAACTTGTCATATAGATGTAGGAAGTTTATTAACTTGTTAAAGCCTGGAAAGAAGTTTTGAAGCACTCGACTTTTAAAACTACTTCTTAGGTCACTCATGCTCTACAATGCCATATGACAAGTTTCCGAATCATGATGCGATTGTATTTCAGCCATGCGGAATATCTCTGAGCTTTTTTATTTAGATTTCAGATCGGCAATAATTTTTTCAATACCAGATTTCAGAACTGGTAAATTATCACTACAAACATTGAAAATTATTTCGTGACTTAACTGCTCATAATGATGCGAAATGATTTCTCGCAGTCTAATTATTTCATGCCATTCTACATCCTAGTATTTTTGAAGGAGTTCAGGGTGTTCTTTATCAATTTTCTTAAGTGTTTCTCCAATGGTTTGAAGCCTCATTAATGTAGCATCAAAATGCGAACGACCTATTGATGTATAAAGATAATCATCAGGGTGATTTATATTGCTGAACCAGTTTTGAATTAGTGCGACAGACTCAAGCAAAAATTCAAATTTTGAAATCAACAATGAATTATGCATAAATGATTTCAGTTTTTATCATTGTCCTAAAACGTTCACTCAATTGTTTGCCATCGGTAACAATGTCAACCTTTTTATTAAAACGGTTTTCCAGAAAATCTAACAATCCAATAAGAGGCTTTAATGCAGGTTCACGGAACTTGACTAATACATCAATGTCAGAGTTTTCGTGCCCTTCGTTACGGGCATAAGAACCAAACAAACCAATTGCCTCCACTCCAAAATGACTTTTCATCATGGGCAATTCTGCTCTGAGTGTTGTCATAATTTCACCTGAATTCATTTCACGAAAATAAGTATAAGTTGGATGAGTTGTTTAAGAATTTTAATGGGGTCAATTAAAATACTCTTTCATCCTATCAAAAAAACTTTTGTCTCCTTTGCCCGGTTTGGGTTTAAAGCTTTCTGAGTCGCGCAGTTTTTCCAGGGTGCGTTTTTCATCTGCTGTAAGATGTTGTGGTGTCCACACGGTTATGTTTACTAACAAATCACCACGGTGATGGCTATTCAATCGGGGTATTCCTTTTCCTTTTAACCGCAAAACTTTGCCGGGTTGTGTGCCGGCATCAATTTTAATTTTTGCTTTACCTTCAAGGGTAGGAATCTCCACGCTGGTTCCCAATGCTGCATCAGGCACGCTGATATAGAGTTCGTATAAAAGATGATCACCATCGCGTTGCAATTGCTCATGCGTAAGTTCTTCAATCACTACCAATAAATCACCGGGCACACCGCCACGTTCAGCGGCATTGCCTTTGCCACTCATACTAAGTTGCATTCCTTCAGCCACACCGGCAGGAAGATTAATCGTAATTACTTCTTCTCCGTGCTGCGTTCCTGTTCCGTGACATTTTTTGCATTTGTTGGTAATCACCTGTCCTTCTCCATGGCAAGTTGGGCAGGTAGAAGTGGTTTGCATTTGGCCTAGTATGGTATTAGTAACTCGCCTAACGTGGCCTGTTCCTTTGCAGGTATTGCAGTTGCTCATGCTGTTTTTGCCTTCTGCACCTGTTCCGTCACAGGTAGTACAAAAAACTGCTTTGGTAACTTTTACTTTTTTCTCAACGCCTGTAGCAATTTCTTCGAGAGTTAGTTTTACCTTAATACGAAGATTGCTTCCGCGGTTAACTGTTCTGCGTCCGCCATTACTTTGTCCGCCACCAAAAAAACTTTCAAAAGGATTGTGTCCTCCAAATACATCACCAAACTGGCTGAAGATATCATCCATGTTCATGTGATGACCGCCACTTCCATTAGCGCCCGTGTGACCAAACTGGTCGTAACGCTGGCGTTTTTCTGGCGAGCCAAGTATTTCGTAGGCTTCGGCAGCTTCTTTAAATTTATCTTCGGATGCGGCATCACCCGGGTTTTTATCCGGATGATATTTAAGCGCCATCTGACGGTAAGCTTTTTTTATTTCAGCCTCCGGTGCGTTTTTTTGAACTCCTAATACTTCGTAGTAATCTCTTTTTGCCATGTTTTTAATTTGAAGATTTGAAAATTTGAAGATTTGAAAATTAATTAACCAATTTTCAAATTTTCAAATTAACTTCCCACAATCACCTTTGCGTGACGTATCACTTTATCGTTTAAATAATATCCTTTTTCAATTTCCTCAGCAACTTTGTCTTTTAGCTTTGGTCCAGCTTCTATACTGGTAATAGCATCATGTAATTCAGTATCGAATTCAGCGCCTTTGCAATCCATCGCTTTCAAACCTTTTTGCTCCAACAAAGATTTTAGTTTGTTGTAGATAAGCACCATTCCTTCGCGCACCGGATGTTTCTCTTCCAAACCATCGGTTGCTTTAAGTGCCCTTTCAAAATCATCAAGCACTGGTAATAATGCAGTAATCATATCAGCACCAGCGCTCTTAAATAAATCAATTCGTTCCTTTACTGTGCGTTTTTTGTAATTATCAAATTCAGCATACAAGCGCAGGTAATTGTTCTTTTGTTCGGTTAAATCTTCCTCCAATTTTTCAATAGGATCATTAGTGTGAGGAGGCTCTATGCCCTGATTAATATCGGAGGTAACTTGTTCTGCAGCTGCACCTTGTTCCTGATTTTCTTGTTGTTCGGTATTTTCTGCAACTTTTTCGTTATTCATGATGTTCTGTTTTATAAATGGATTTTTAAATTTTTTCACCTGCGGTTCACACCCAAAAATATTGCCACCGCATGTGCAGTGGTCAATTTGGCAGACGATGCTAGCAAAATCAGCATGCAAGGCTTTGTAACCTACGAATTATGGCAAAACATAAGGTTTAGCCTTGTTCAATTGGAGGAAATTAGGATTTTTTAAGAAAACACGTTTTAAGGGTAATATTTGATCCTTCCACCCGACAATCCACTTCTTCGGGATCGTCAGTTAGTTTTATGTTTTTGATCTTTATACCTCTTTTTATGACCATTGAAGATCCCTTTACCTTTAAATCTTTGATCACATGAACCGAGTCGCCATCTGCCAAAATATTTCCGTTACTGTCTTTTACTTCCATTTTTTTTCTTGAGCTGCAAAAGTATCCTTCTAAATTTCATTTTTTCAATTGCTGCAGTAAAATAATTTTAGTGTTTCTGATGAAGAGTTAGTTGCTCTACAATTTTAGTTGTGCCATAATCGATAGTTGATCAACATCATTTATTTATATGATAGATGTCATTTATTTTGTGATTTGGAATACTGAGTTTTGCTTTTGCACAATTCAAACACTAATAAGGAAATTGTCGTTAAATATTTTAAATAAAATCCGATATGAAAACAATATTGATTCCAACAGATTTTTCGGCTGCAGCTGAAACAGCCATCAACTTTGCATTAGAGCTTAACAAAAGAATTAATGCCAGAATAATTTTATTTCATTCGTATGCAATGCCTAATTATGCGGCTGACATATCAATTCCGGTGGTTGATTTTGAAGGGATAAAGGAAGAAGCGATCGAAAAATTAAGGAAACTAAAAGCTAAGTTGCAGACTAATTATCCTCAAATGGAAATTGAGGCGGAATTTGGTGATACTGAGATTCCATTGGCTAGTAAGTTGGATCAGATGGTTAAGGCTGAAAGAGCTGATCTTGTGATTATGGGTACCACGGGTGCCAGCGGAATAAAGGGATCAATATTTGGTAGCAATGCTGCTGCGGTTATTGATAAGGCATCATGTCCTGTTTTAGTGATACCTGAAAAGGTTAAATTTAAGGAGATCGAAAAAATTGTTTTTGCTACGGATTATCAGGACAACGATTTAGCATCACTCACTTTCCTTTACCAGATAGCGGTGATTTTCGATGCCGAGTTAATTATTTTGCATATTTCTCAAACGCCACAAACCAACGAATATGAACCAGATTTGTTAGAATGGTTTAAACATGAGTTAAAGGATAAGGCACATGTTGATTACAGCAAAATTTCGTTTCACTTGTTGATAGCAGGAGATATTGCTGATGAGTTACAGCAATATGTTGAGAAAAATAAGGTGGATATTGTCTCAATGTCGATGAGAAAGCGAAACACTTTTGTTAGAATGTTTGATCATAGCCTCACAAAAAAAATGGTTCAACAAACACACACTCCATTGCTGGCTTTTCACACTGTTGAGTAAGGACAAACAACGATAAAAATTTAAAAAGTATTAGTATATACTAGATTAAACGAAATGTAAGGAATTAGGCGAAGCTCCTTGTTTTATTTTTTTGAATTTTGGTGGAATCATTTTGAACCACCTCTATTTTACACCTTAGTTTTTAAAAATTAAAGCAATCTTGATGCACTATTAAGTAATCGAAATTGAAAATTATTTGCAGCTTTTTTTTATATTTTAGCAAAAAGTAAATCAGTTTTATTTTTATTAATGCTCCACCTTGACTGGATTTCATTATTGCTTGTAATAAGTGTTGCACTTGGTTTAATGGTTTGTATTATTATTGTTGCAAACATTAGTAAATACAAGCTTGCTAATAGCTTGTATTTAAATTACTTTGCCGGATATGTATAATCATTCAATTAGATTTGTCTGGAAATAAGATTACAGGAAAATTGGCTAATAAATATATTCTTAGTAAACAATGAAAGCTTTAAATAAAAACACTGTTTTCTGTATAATTGCTATTGGCATTTTTTTTGCCTCATGCGATAGTTCGAAAAAAACTACCTACACAAATTCAACAGTTTCAAAATTAGAAGGCACGTGGGAACTTAATTATATCAGCGGTAAAACAATTGCTTTTGATAGCTTATATCCAAACAAAAAACCAATTATCACTTTCGATATTGCCAATAAACTGACAAGCGGAAGTACCGGTTGCAATAACTTTAACGGACCAATTAAACTAGATGATAATAGAATCAGCTTTACCGACCCAATGGCAATGACTAGAATGATGTGTTCCGATATAAAAGGAGAAAATGTATTTTTGGAAACATTAAAAAAAATTAACAACTGGTCGGTTAAAGATAACAATACGCTGAATCTACTAATGGATGATGTAGGTATGATGCGATTTACAAAAAAATAAATCTTTATTAAAATGAAAAGTAAATTATTTACACTTCTATTATTAGCAATGTTTGGTGCGACTTCCTTTGCTCAAAAAATGAGTCACCCTAATGGTGGTGCTCGAGGCCAATGGAGAGTAATAGGCACTACGCATGCGCAACACACTGCTGATCATGACGGCATTGTTGTTAAAGGACCTTATGATAACTTTCGCGCACTTAAATTTAAAGTAACAGATGCCCCTTTAAATATGATGAAGATGTTAGTTACTTATGATAACGGTATGCCTGATAATATTGAAGTTAGACAAAACATTCCTAAGGGTGGCGAAAGTCGCGTTATCGATTTAAAAGGAATTGGCAAACGAAGTATTCGCAGAATTGACTTTTGGTATGACACCAAAGGTTTTTTAAACGGCAAAGCAGATGTCACCGTTTTCGGAATGAAGTAAATTATTGAATCAAAATAAAATCAAAAAATAAAATGAAAAAACTAATCTTGATTTTTAGCGCATCATTGCTATCTATATGTAGTAATGCTCAACCTGCCAAATACGAATCATCAGCATCAATCATATTAGATCGTATGAGCGATTTTATTGGCGATCTGCAATCATGCAGTTTTAAACTTAATGTAGAAATTGATAATCATAATGATGATAAGATTATGGTAAAAGATATTGGAGCGGATGAAGTATTTATGGTAGGTCCCGATAAAATGCTTGTAAATACAAATGGGCTAAAAGGGCATCGCAGTTATTTTTACAATGGTAATCAGTTAGCCTATTATTCGCATGATGAAAATAATTATGGAATAATTGATGCACCAGCAACTATCATGGAAACCATAACTGAGGTAAATGCAAATTATGGTTTAGAGTTTCCGGCTGCCGATTTTTTCTACCCGTCATTTACCGATGATTTGATTGAAAGCAGTCAACAGATAAAGTACCTTGGTAAGTCGAATATAGGAGGGAAAGAATGTTTTCATTTGATATCAATTGGTTCAGTGGTTGATGCGCAATTTTGGATTAGCAACGATGCTTATAACCTGCCAATGAAATTTGTGCTTGTTTACAAAACCGAAAAAGATAGTCCACAATATGAAGCCACATTTAGCGACTGGCAAATTAATCCAACTCTTCCTGATGCAATGTTTAATTTCGTTCCGCCTCCGGGTGCTAATGAAATCAGAATAGTATCTAAAAACGAAAATTAATAAACATAAACTCAATACTTATAATATTATGAGCACTAGATTTAAAAACATTAAATTCATACTTGCAATATCAATTTCTTTCACCTTAGCAATACAACAAGCTGTCGCACAAAGAGGAGGTCATGGAGGTGGAGGTGGTGGTAATCGTGGAGGAGGCGCAGCAGCAAGGCCTGCTCCTTCAGGAGGAGCTTCCAACCGTTCTATCAATGGTGGTAGTGTTAAATCGCCTGATCGTGCAAAACCAACACCTTCTACAAATGACAGATCTTTCTCTAATCAAAATTCAGGCGGGCGCAATGATGTTGGTGCTAACAAACCAAATAATAGCAATATTGGCAACAATACTGGCGGTAGTCGTCCCGGTAATGGAAGCAATAATAATGTAGGAAATAATAATGGTGGAGGCAGACCTGGAAATGGAAGCAATAGTGGAGGCAGCCGTCCCGGCAACGGAAATAATAGTGGCAACAATATAGGTAGCAATAACAATGTGAATGTAAATATTAATAATAGTCATAATACAACTGTTAGACGAAATAATAACTATCGTCCTTATCCCCGTCCACCTTATGCATATGGTGGCTATCATTACAATTGCTATAATCCTTACAGGTATCATCCTTATACACCTTATTATTACGGTCCGATGTGGCATCCATGGGGATTTTTTGCCGTAACACTTGCCGTAACTGCTGTTGCAATTACAGTTAGTAATCAGCAATATCATT
>JANNXV010000078.1:0-11893 GCA_031409815.1 Bacteroidota bacterium | reverse complement strand
TATCGGCACGAGCCATAACAGCATCCCTTTGGTCGGGACTTTCTATTTTTAATAGAATATGACGTGCTTTAACCGAATCTGGCAAAAATTTAATTTCCGAAAGTTTTGATATTTTGAGAGCGCCACCTTCTTCGTAGGGTCCGTAAACGAAACCAAGGTCATTGCTAAACATCAAGGTATCTAGGTTAAAAGGCAAAGTGCCTTTCTTGTGAAAGCTCTTATCGGTTTTGGAATCACTATTGGCAGCAACAAACATGGTGTCATTAGTGCTGGCTTTAAACTCCTCAACCAATTTAGTGATGTTATCTAATGTAGATTTTCTGTCAACCTCTGATGGTTGAACATCATACACAACATATTCTATAGCACGGCTTGCTTCTTGTTTATATTTCTTTTGATTTTCGTTGTATATTTTCTTAAGGTCTTCGTCACTCACTTGTACTGTGCTATCAACAATTGAATTATAATTAAGCATCACAAATTTTACTGAAGCATTACGATTTTTATTGATAAAATCTTCTTTGGCTTCAGCTGTTGTGACATATAATCCCTGTTTAACAAGGTCGTTATATTTTTGACCAACACGCTCATCTTGAATATATTTTTCAAAATTTACCCATTGAGCCCTCGTTTTGCCGGTTTGATCATTATCCATGTTCTTTAAAAAGTTAATAACATTAGCCGGATTGAATTGACCTGTTTTTGGATCTGTAAATGCTTGTTTAACTTGAGGATGCGGGTTTTTTCCCTTTACCATATCAAAAACCTCATCAGGCCCTACTGTTAAACCAAGTTTTTTGTATTGAGTTCCCATTATCTCTTCGTTTACCAATTGATTCCAACTTTGATCGCGCATTTGATCTGTGGTATTTTGGTCGAGATTATCGGTGTTATTACTCAATTTGTAATTATCGATTTGAGTCTGCACTCTGGCTTCAAAATCCTGAACATTGATTTTCTTTCCCGCAATTATTCCAACAGAAGTGTCAGTTCCACTGAGAAAACTCCGATTTGAGGTTAGAAAATCGCCCAGCACGAAGGCGGCCAAACTAAATGCTATTATTCCAACGAGCAATCCTGCTCTCTCTCTAATTTTACCAATCATTGCCATAACTGCAAACTTTTAATTTTAAGGGTGCGAATATATATAATAGTAGGGAGTTATGGAGGGGTTATTTGGTGAGATTAATAGAATTAGACAATTAAAAAAATATGTTTTGTTTAATCCTGATCTAGTTCTCGTTCCATTGCAATACGCTGTCTTCTGCGAATTACATAAAAAACACCACTAATGAATGTGAAAACAAAAAGCCAAATAGCTGTATCAAAACCATCAGTAAACCACCTATATATACCAAAAATTACGCTTATCAGAAGAATTGCCAACCATGATATTTCTAAGATTCGTAGCATATTTTTAGCGTTTATTCTTTTACGGTTATTTGACCTTTAACTTTAAATATCTTGTAATTATTAAAATTTTGATCTGCTTCAAAACCATCACCAAAAATAACTTCTTTATCAGTTGTGATTTTCACAAATTTGTCGCTGGTAATTTTTTCGGTTTTTTCGTCCCAAACTAGTCTTTCTGTATTAAGTTTCGATCCTTTTTTATTGATCACAACCACATCCTTTCTTGCTTCCCATTTTCTTTCGGCCTCGAAATGAATTGCATATTTAGCTGTTAATTGTGATATCACGTTTAGGCTATCATCAAAAAATTTTATATTGAGTCCTTTAGGCAATTCTGTAATTACTTTTGGTGTGGTGAATTTATATAGAATTGGTGCATTAACTTTTACTTTTACAATTCCCGAATCACTATAAATGGTTTCCAGGTTTTTAATGCTTTCTAATGGCGATTTATCAATTGAGGTAACTTTTGCAATTTCGTTTTTGTCATTTTCGCAACTTGTAACTAATAACAGCCCTAAAACTACATTAAAAAACATCAACTTTACAAGCCTGTTTATAAAATATTGCTTAGAATAATTTCTATTTAAATAACAAATTTGCATGAGTTTATTAATTCATTAACTAACCTGATTAAGCAATTGCAATATTTAATTGTATTTAAGCCTTTGAAACCAATTTTCGTTAAAGGTAATGCCAATAAATAGTTTGGTATAACTTTCTTTTACTAAGTTATCAGAGGTTGTGCCTCGTTGTCCAAACTCGAACGAAAAATTAATCATGCTCTGGTATGATTTACGCAATGGAAAACCAAATCCTGCAGTTATTCCGTAATCATTAATTGAAACACCATTTACCTGCAACACACCATCATGATAGTAGCCGCCTGCTCTGTATTCAATCCGGTTAATATACAATTGACTTTTGATATCAGGAGTTATTTGGCCTCCAATTGAAAATTTAAAACTATTTCCTAAAGTATCGGTTTCGCCAAATGAACTATAGTTACTCCAATCTTGATAATTAAAATCTAAGCCTGCTCCCCATTTGTTCTCCTTAGAGAAAAAAAATCCTGTTGTCAGATTTAAGGGAGCGTTAATAACTCCTTTTTCGTTTTCTGTGTATTGCACAGTGTCTCTTGATGATGTTATATCGCCAGAGGCACTTCTAAATACATAATTCTCCCACAAAACACTTCTTTTCGCATTTACCTTACTTGAATTACTGCCACTTATACCGGCTACCAACTGGTAGCCCTCACGTAAATCAAAGCGATATTGTAAACCATAGTCAAGATGAATGTCGCTAATAGTTGTTGTATTTGTATAGCGATTATTTAAATAGCCCGATTGTTCGAATTCAACTCTTCTTATTCTGTTTACGGCACCAAATAAATAACTTGCATTTAAACCCACAGATAGATTGTTGCCAATTTTAAATCCATTTCCTATATAAAAGCGGTTAACTCCACCATTGCCTGTATAGAAATAATTTGCTGTTACCGGGGTTAGTTTTCTTTCTTTTATTTCGTATCCAACAGCGCTAAAAGGAACAAAGCCAATGTTTAAAGACCATTTTTGTTTGATAATCGGAAATCCCAATGATAGGTATGATAAATTTCCGTTCTTACTTTTCTGTGACGAGTTTTCGTCAGTTAATTTCATATAGGTTCCATCCACACCCATTTCGAAAATTGTTAGAGTATCAGTTGCATAACTTGCAGGATTAAGGAAATTGAGTTTGGTTGTAGACTGCAAACCTTGCCCTATCCCCCCCATTGATCGCTGATAAGCATATCCGCTATACTGCATTTCTCCAATACCATATCTTGAATAAGGAGATAATGTTATTGTTTGTGCACTTGACCGAAATACTATAATTATTGAGAAAAGTAGAAAAGCAAGAACCGTAAAAGATTTTTTTGTCATTGATTATAAAGAAGTATTTCGTTTAAACCCTCTAACGTAAGATAAGGGGCTGCAAAGATGTCGTTTTTTAAATGAATTGAAAAGAAACGTAAATCCCCACCTGTTAGTATCACCTTTAAATCTGTTGAAAGCAATTTATATTGATAAATGATCCCTTTAATTTCGGCCAGCATTCCATTAAATACACCACTATTAATAGAATTAATTGTACTGTTGCCAATAAGATCGGCAACATCAACCGGTTCAATTAAAGGTAGTTGATCTGTAAATTGATGTAACGCTTTATACCTCATGTTCAGACCCGGTGAAATGGCTCCACCTTTATAAACACCTTTATCAGTAATAAAATCAAATTTCATACAGGTGCCCAGGTCAATTACTAGCGCATTGTGGTTCGGAAACACACTTTTGGCCCCAACTACATTTGCGATTCGGTCATTTCCTAATGTCTCTGGAGTTAAATAGTCGTTTATTATTGGCAATGGAGTTTCCGAATTTAAAAAAGTACTACTTGATCTATCTTGCAAATAGTTACCCAAAGTTTCATTTATAGATGCAACTGATGAAATTATTATCGGTGCATTTGGAAATTTTCTAAAAACAGTGTCAATTTCAATTTCGGTTATTGCCTCATATACATCCATTCTGACGAGTTTTTTTTTTTCAAAAAGAGCGGTTTTGGTAAAAGAGTTACCAATGTCAATTACAATATTCATCAGCGCAAAGATGTGGAATTGAATACAGAATGCATTGAATTAAAGAGTTTGCCTTGATATTAAAAACGTTTTTGGGTATACAAAATGCATTTGTTTCAATATCCCGATTTAGAATTTAAATCAATTATTGATTAAGAATCTTTTTGTTTCAAAAATATTTTACTTTTGCGCCTCACTAAAAGGTGATGTAGCTCAGTTGGTAGAGCAAAGGACTGAAAATCCTTGTGTCACTGGTTCGATTCCAGTCATCACCACAAATTTTTTTATTCTAAGAGTGCAGTTTCAGATTAATGAAAAACACATCAGCTCGTTATAAAAATACTTTATTGATTGATGATAATGAAATAGATAATTTCATTAATGAGCGAATGATTACCTCATCTGGTTTTGCTGAAAGGGTGGTTGTTAAAAATTCTACAGATCAGGCTATTAAATATTTGATTGATAACCAGAATAACGCTGAATTATTACCTGAAATTATTTTCTTAGACTTGAATATGCCTGGCAAGGATGGTTTTGTTTTTCTTAACGAGTTTGAAGCCTTATCTGAATCAGCAAAACAAAAATGTAAAATTGTAGTACTATCTTCCTCCATTAGCCCTGATGATATTAATAAGGCTTCCATCAATCCTTACGTTATTAAATATGTAAATAAGCCTTTAAGCGAAAAATATCTTGAAGCGATTTCGCTTTAATAAAGTCCTTTTATTTTTTTTGCTTGGAATTTTTTTGCAGTCAAATTCCGTTTTTTCTCAATCACTAAAATTTAACTATTTTCAAACTTTACCACAAATTTCTATTAGGGCTCTTGAAATTCTAAATGATTCAACCATTTGGTTTGCAGCTAATCAAGGTGTATTTGGTTATACTGAAAACCAAGGAAAAACTTGGCATATCGATTCCATAAAAGCAGATTCGATTTATCCTGAATTCAGATCTATTTCCATATTAGATAACTCAACCATATTGTTACTCAGTATCGGAACGCCTGCCTATTTATTTAAAACGATTGATAAGGGGCTGACGTGGCAATTAGCTTATACCAACAGACAAGAGGCTATTTTTTTTGATTGTATGAAATTTAAGAATTCAGAAGAAGGAATCGCAATAGCCGATCCGATTGATGGTTGTTTTAAAATAATTAAAACCAAAGATGCTGGAGAGCATTGGACTGAAATTGATTGTAAAAATATACCTGCTGCATTGGATGGAGAAGCATGTTTTGCTGCTAGCAATTCTTGTATTGATATTGTTAAAGAGAATGTGTGGTTTGCAACTGGTGGCAAACATTCAAGGGTGTTTTTTTCAAAAGATTTTGGCAACCATTTTGTTGTATTTGAAAATCCTATTCAACAAGGCGAAACAATGACGGGTATCTTTTCAGTTGATTTTTTGGATAAAGACTTTGGTGTTGTTGCTGGTGGAAATTATGACAAAACAGATACTTCAATTGTTGCAATAGCCACTACTAAAAACGGAGGCAGAACCTGGAATGAAATAAAAACAGCAACATCTTTTTTTGGTTCGTGTGTGCAAGTGATAGATGCGCCATCAAAGAAAAAAAGCAATACTAATAGGCTAATAATAACCGGCCATGATGGAACGTATTTGTTAAACTCAGATGGAACACAATTGAAGCACATTATAGGCAGCCTCAATGAAGAATTGAAATTTAACGCTGTGCGTTGTATTAATAAATCATTTTGGTTTGCAGGCAGTAATGGCTTGCTTTTGCAAATAGAAACAGAGTAATAAAAAAACCGATAGTGTTTTATACTATCGGTTTTCAATACAAGAAATTCGCGCTATATTTTATTTTATTCTGACTTGATTGGATTGCTTAATTTACGTAGAATGGTATCATCCATTTTTATGTAAGAAAGAACAGGATTGCTGCACGCATTGTTCTGCTTTGCAAATTCATTCCAGAGTTCAGAAATTTTCTGAATTTTCTTGCGATAGTCAGCAGGTTTTAGTGCAGACTTCAACAATTTCATCATGTGCTTTGTTGAATCAAATTGTTCTGTTTGTTCACTGATTTGTCTTTTAAGGCTTGACAAAATTTGCATGCACAATGAATCATCGCCTAATGCACAGTATTGAAATGCTTGAAATAATTTAGCATCAATATCCGTGTGAATATATTGTTTCATACTTAGTTCATTCCTTAACTCATTCATTTTTCGTGCTGCACCATGAAAATCATGTTGGTAAAATTTGACAATACTCAAATATTTCATTTTCCAAACATAGTGATAGGTGTCGGTGCTCGGGATGTCTAAATCATTTTCGTAACGTTCATTATAAAGTGTGAGGCTGTCCAAGTTCCCATCTTGTAAATATTTCAAAACCTTTGATCGAAGAAATTGCACAATAAAAAATTGCATGATGTGCTTCTCTATTAATTCAGGCATTGCATCGTTAATACGTTGTAGATAGTAATCAGCACGTACCTGGTTATTAGTACGTTGATAATATTCAAAATACAACAAATCAGTTATTCCTTTAATATTTTGATAAAAGGTGTCGAGTGGATATTTCTCGAATATCTGATTCATTTTTTGTAGGATACCTTCCACCTCCAATTCGCGAGATTTTAACCCATCAATCTTATTTGGAACGTTACACAAATAATAAATTCGAGCAATATTGAACACAACAAATAATCGATGAGAGTCATAGAGCTCGCAGATGTTTGACAATTCGCGTTTCATCATTATTACTTCTTCTAAATCACTTTCCTTCATGCTCAATTGGTATTCACCCAATTTTTTGATGAATAGAAAAAACATGTTTTCAGCCTTTGAAACGGATAAGGAAAAAGCAATATGTCTGTTTAGTTTACTTTCATAGTAAGGGTAGTGCTCGCTAAATAAATGAAGCTGAGCCAGTGTTTTATAAACCACCATTAACTCAGCGTTCAAATCATATTCTATCAATTGCTTTTCTAATTCTATCAAAGCGCGAATACTAAATTCCTTATTACTTCCAAATAAGTGTGCAGGAACACGACTCACTTCATCCATAATCGATTGAATCGGGTTCTGTACTTTCTTAGAAAGAATGGCTGCAATTTTAGTATTAAGCCTCGACTTAAGGGTGTAATATGCACTAGGATTAACTGCCAGCAATTCCATCATTTCGCTGTCTTCCTTGTCATTCTTACGCGCAGCTTCTAGCACCATGAAGGGCTTGTTTTGTTTTTTGCCTGACACTTCCTGTATCAATTGTTGATACTCCTCTTCTGTGAGTTTTTTAATGGTCTTGTTTAATACGTCCATAGTATATGATGTTTAATATTTATATCAATTTATGATTTGAAACATCCTTTATTACGGAAGCATTTAATAAAGGTTCCAGCCAACCAAAAAAATTGAGAGAGTGTATTCATTTATACATCTAGCTGCAAAAATTTATTAAGAAGGAAATAAATATTTAGCAACCATTCAAAAATTAATTCGTATTAATTATAAAAAGCATTGAATCATTACAATAGTTCTTGCTTATCAAATGGATGTATTTAACAAATGCTTACCAAGGAAATATTGAAGATCAAACTATAAAAGCAAAAAAAATAATGAATAAATCAAGAAAATCTTACAAAAGCAATGATGTAACCTTTTTTACTACTTGTAACGTATAGATGCTTATAAATTTAACTCAAACATTAAAAATGGAGGATTATACAATGACACATTCAAATGACTCAATGGAAATGTACAAGATGATGCGTGAAAACCGTATGATGATGTATTCGAAGCCCAGACGATATTTTAACAGAGATGCAGAAGGCGGATCGACTTTTAAGTATTTGTTCTTGGTTGAAGCTCTTGTTTTTTTATTGCTGATGGCTACCGCTGGCACTACTCTAGGTCAAACAGCTGATGACAATCCGTTGGTGATGAGCGCAAGCACAAAATCTTCAGTTAACATATACAATTATCAGTCGGTTTACAATTCGGGAAAGGTATTTGTAAGCTGGACATCAAAGAATGAACCTGAAGATTGCATTTATGTAATTGAACGTTCTGGCGATGGTCAAAAATTTGAATCAGTCGGAGTTAAAGAAGGAATAGGTGCTGAAATAGAATTGTATTATAGCTGGATTGACAATACTCCCTCTGCTGGTTTCTCCTATTACAGGGTGAAAAAAATTACCAAAGAAGGTCAGCAATTATATAGTGCTGTTAATACCATATTAAATCAATCATCAAACTTTAATAACTACGCTCTTGATCAAGAGAAGTAAAACTGTGGTGAGATACCGTTTAATGTACAGTATTTATTTCAACCCACTAACATTGGTATGTCCAAACAACAAAAGCAGTCGATTAGAAAATATGTAACCGTATTTTTATTAGCCATTCCTTTTTTATGGATGGGCAGCGTGTTTGCCCAAACTCCGGCTGCCTCTTTTAGCAGCAGTGTTTTAGTTGGATGCTCGCCTTTGCAAGTTAGTTTTACAAATACCTCAACAGGAGCCAATTCATACAGCTGGAATTTTGGAAATAGCAATACATCAACACTTACTAATCCTTCGACATTTTTTTTAGTTCCCGATACTTATGTTGTTGCATTAACTGCAACAAATACGATTAGTGGTTTACAATCAACTACAAATACTACAATTATTGTGGTTCCGGATCCAATTGCTGATTTTACTGCTTCGCCATTAAATGGCTGTGAAGATGTTGTTAACATTTGTTTTACAAATAATTCTCAATATGCAGCCAGCTATACATGGGATTTTGGAGATGGAACTTCTTCTACCTCAGTTAGCCCTTGTCACACTTATATGAGCCCTGGCACTTTTACTGTAAAATTAATTGCATCCAGTAGCTATGGTTGTGTAGGTATTAAAACGCGAACCAATTATGCTACCATTTATTCAAAGCCGTCAGCCGCATTTAACGCCAATAATACTTCTTCATGCAATCCTTCTGATATTTTTAACTTTTCAAGTACGGGTGTCGGAATTACTTCATGGAATTGGAACTTTGGAGATGGCAACACAAGTACCTTGCAAAATCCGAGTCATTCATATGGAGTTTCGGGAGCTTTTACGGTTTCATTAATTGTTACCAACGCCAATGGCTGCATTGACACACTTGTTAAAACAAACTATATAAATATTGGAGCGTCACTTGTACCATCTATAACAATGAGTGACACATCAGGGTGTGCTCCTTTATCAATTAATTTTAATTGTACAGTACCCAACGCAACAAGTTGGGGATGGACATTTGGTAATGGTAATTCGTCAATTCAACAATCCCCTTCCATCACTTACACGAATTCGGGAATGTATACGGTTTCGCTATTTGTTACTACCCAAAGTGGATGTAATGGTAATATAACTCTTACGAATTTTGTAACGGTAGATACACTTCCAACTGTTGCATTTTCTGCAATACAAGATACCGGTTGCGCAGCCTACAATGCTCAATTTGTTAACAACACTACTGGTGCGGTCTCCTATCTATGGGAATTTGGTGATGGCAGCACTAGTACCGCAGCTAATCCTAGTCACAACTATAATAATGGAGGCACCTATACTGTTACACTACATGCGTACTCGCAAAATGGTTGCGAATCAATTCTTACACAAAATAATTTTATTGTAGTGCTTGAACCGAAGGCAAATTTTTCAGGAACTCCCTTAAGCGGATGTATTGGAATGACCACGGCATTTTCAACTTCGTTACCACAATTTGGAAATATTAGTTGGCAATGGAGTTTCGGTGATGGAACATTTTCAGCTTTACAAAATCCAACGCATACATATAATTCAATTGGCTCCTATACAGTTTGGTTGATTGTAACCAATTACTTCGGATGCAAGGATACTGCTTATAAATCAAACTTTGTAAATGTGGTGCCGGGCAATGTACCCTATGTTTTGCCAGACACGATTAAAGTTTGTCAAAATAGCCCCACAGTTTTTGTTGATCCAAAAATTGGTAATAATAATTGGTTATGGAATTTTGGAAACGGAGGAACCGCTAATACGCAAAACCCTTCTTATATTTATTCAACTCCAGGAATCTACACAGTAACGCTATTTTCATCAATGCCGGGTGGTTGCTCACAAACGTATAATCCATTCGCTATTGTTGAAGTAATTCCATACACACCGCTGCCAATTGTTTCAACTATTATTAGCACATGTAAACCTTACATCGTTTCATTTAATACTGCAACCTTAAATATAGTTTATTACCAATGGGATTTTGGTGATGGAACCACATCCTTACTTGCAGCTCCAACTCATACTTATGATACTGCCGGAGCTTACGTTGTAACTTTAAACATTACAGTAGGTAATGGATGTCAGTCTTCGTTGAGCACAACAGTTATGTTGGGTCATTCAAATCCGATGCAAATTAACAGTAATAATGTTTGCAAAGGCAGCGCCAGTCAGTTTACATTACTTAGTCCCGCAGTATTTACTTCTGTACTTTGGAATTTTGGAAACGGAACCACTTCAAGTTTATTTAATCCAACTCATACTTACTCAACAATTGGAAGTTTTACACCAACCCTAATTACCACAGATGTATTAGGTTGTGTTGATACATTTAGTTTGACACCCGTAATTGTAAATAATCCGGTTGCAAATTTTTCAGTAGTTGGCAACACAACAGGTTGCCTCTCATTGCCTGTTCAATTTAATAACACATCAACAAATGCATCTTCCTACAGATGGGATTTTGGCGATGGCAATACTTCTACATTAACAAGTCCATCGCATACCTATACAACTGCAGGAGTTTACACGGTTTCTCTCACAGCATATGAGAATGGTTGCTCCAAAATATTGGTAAAGAATAATCTGATTATAATAGTTTCACCAACCTGTAATTTCATGTTTAACAGTAGTGATATGTGTTTGCCTGTTACTGTAACCTATACCGATCTAAGCCCAAATGCTGTTTCATGGTATTGGGAGTTTGGTGATGGTACAACATCTACATTGCAAAATCCGGTGCATACATTTAATAGCTCTCCATCTGGTTCCGTATCATTAACAATTACCGATTCATACGGTTGTACAAAGAAGCGTACAAAATCAAACATCAATTATTATGCTGCAAGTGCAACCGTAAGTGCTCCTTCAGGTTGTGCGCCATTCAATGTTCAATTTGCTGATCAATCATTGCTAGCAGTAAGTTGGCTATGGGATTTTGGTGATGGCAGTACTTCTAATATTCAAAATCCAACTCATACCTATCTTCTAGATGGAGTTTATAACGTAACTTTAATAGCAACATTTCCGGGTAGCTGTATTGATACAATTGTTTATCCAGCTTTAATTACCGTACAAACTCCGCATGCTGACTTTTTCGCGCCAAGCGTATCAGGATGTTCTCCGATACAACTTAGCTTTAGTAATTTATCTACTGATGCAGTTACCTATATGTGGGATTTTGGTGATGGTGGCATTTCGACAAATGTTAACCCTACGCATATTTATAATATTCCTGGTTTGTATGATATCAAATTAATTGCAACAAACAGTGCCGGCTGCGCTGACACAATGATTAAAACTTCATACATCGTTATTCCCGGAACTTATTCGAATTTCTCTATTTCAGCTGCCTCTGGATGCGAATCATTGATTGCAATATTTACTGACTCATCAATAAACGCAACAACCTGGAGTTGGAATTTTGGAGATGGGTTTACCGATTCGATTTCCAATCCAATGCATACTTATCAAGACACGGGTTCTTTTGTTGTAACTTTAATTACGCAAGATACATTGGGCTGTGTTTCTTCATTTACTTTTCCAGTACCAGTTGATATTCATCCGGATCCGGTTGCTATGGCTGTAAC
>JANNXV010000077.1:0-8017 GCA_031409815.1 Bacteroidota bacterium | reverse complement strand
AAAAAAAATTACATCTTCGATGATTACAGAAACAACCGGGCAGGATAAGCTTGACTTGATTGGATTGATTAAACTGGCCAATAAATGGCGAAAACCATTGCTCAAAGTTACATTGGCGGCTGTTTTGGTGTCGTTTGTGTTTACCCTGCCATTTATTATGAAACCCAGGTTTAAGGCAACGGCCATTGTTTATCCTGTTAATATAACACCTTACTCTGAAGAAAGCCCTACCGAGCAAATGCTTCAATTGCTAAACTCAGAAGATGTTAAGAATAACCTGATTACTGCTTTTGATTTATATACGCATTATGATATTGATACAACCGGCAATTTGCCTCGTTTTAAGATGATGAATACTTTGGATCAGAATATAACGGTGGAGAAAACCGAGTTTGAATCGGTTGAAATTAATGTGTACGATACCGATCCAAAGGTGGCTGCCGGCATGGCCGATTCGTTGGTAAAGTTTATGGACAAAAAGGCCATTAATCTGGTGCGTGAACGAACCAAAGAAATTATTGTGATTTTAAAGGGACAGTTTGAGAGTAAGAAGGCAGAGATAGATTCAATGGAAATGGCACTACATAACATTCGTACTAATTATGGAGTTGTTGATTTTGAAAGTCAGGTGGAAGGCTTTAGTCGCGAGTATTATAAGGCAAAAGTGGCAGGTGATAGCAGAATACTAGCCGAAGATAAAAAGAACCTGGAAGAAAAGGGAGGAGAGTACGTGGCCTTGCAGCAAAATTTAGTAAGCGAGCGTAAAACATATAATAAGATTAAGGTAAAATATGATCAGGCATTAACGGATCTTACCAAAGTGGCATCCTTTCATAACGATATTACCAGGGCTGTTCCGCCTGAAAAGAAAGATTCACCGAAAAGGTTAATCATTATGCTAATGTTTACGCTGTCTGTTTTATTGTTTGCTTTTGTAATCATTATTTACAAAGAATATTATCAGGTGCGTATTAGTGAACAGTTGAATGAGAGTTAGGTTTAGCATTTATGTTAAATATGTTGACTATGTTAATTATGTTGACTAAGTTAATTATGTTGATCTTGTTAAATAAACCAATTAACATAATTAACCCAATTAACCAATTACTAAACAATGCCAAATACAATAACAACATCCAATAGCAAGAACCAACACCTATGGTTTTATTTGTTGATAGCAGCATTTGGTTTGTTAGCTGCAGTCAATTTTGTGCAAGGCATACCTTATACTTTATTGTTACCTGTTGCTATTGCAGTATTTATGATTGCTGTTTTTCATTTGGATTGGCTGGTGTTTTTTGCAGTACTCACTACACCACTATCAATCAACCTTGCCAAAACAAACCTCGGAATAGGAGTGAGCCTGCCCGCAGAGCCACTGATGTTTGCGTTGTTTCTTGTTTTTTGGTTGAAGGTTTTTGCTGAAGGTGGTTTGCAGGAAAAAATTTTTAGACATCCTGTTTCCATTGCTATTTATCTGTATCTGGCTTGGATGACTTTAACTACCATAAGCAGTACCATGTTTCTGGTATCATTTAAATCCACGTTAGCGCGATATTGCTACATAAGCGTGTTTTATTTTATGTTGTTGTATATGTTCCGTAATTTGAAAAACGTATATCTTTTTTTGTGGTTTTATATCAGTACCTTATTAATTGTTGTAGCCTACACTATTTTAAATCATTCGGCAGAGGGATTTACAGAAAAGGCTGCTCATGTTGCTATGGTGCCTTTTTATAACGATCACACGGCTTATGCAGCAGCCATTGCTTTTTTTATTCCCCCTTTATTTGCATTGTTTGCCGATCAACGAAGAATAAACAAAACACCTTTTGTTACCGGAACTGTTATTGTAATTCTTATCACTGCGATCGTACTGTCTTATACTCGCGCTTCGTGGGTAGGCATGGTGGGTGCACTCACTGTTTGGTTCTTGTTTGTATTTCGAATTCAGAAAGCGCTTGTGCTTGGCGGTATTATTGGGGTGTTTTTTGTGGCTTTTCTTTTTCGTGATCAGATTTCGATGAGTTTTGCAAAAAACACCAAAACCTCTAGCACCAATTTTGCCGATCATGTGCAAAGTATAAGCAATGTAAAAAGTGATGCATCAAACGTGGAACGTTTAAACCGATGGTCGTGCGCATGGCGCATGTTTAAGGATAAACCATTGTTAGGTTTTGGCCCCGGCACTTATATGTTTCAATATGGTCGCTACCAAAAATATTCTGAGAAATCAATCATCAGCACAAATTTGGGTACCGGTGGAGGATCGCATAGCGAATACCTGGGGCCACTTTCAGAACAAGGAATTTTAGGACCTGTGTTTTTTATACTGATAGGTATTGCAGTTACTTTAAGTGCTTCTCGAGTTATCAGACAAAGTAATAATCCGAAAATACGCGGGCTTGCAAAAGGATTATTAATTGGATTGGTTACCTATTGGATACAGGGTTCACTCAATTATTTTTTAGATACCGAAAAATCGGCCGTTCCTTATTGGGGATTTATAGCAGCCATTGTTGCTTTGGATATTTATCATAGAAAAAAAGAAGACTTTCATGGTTAGAAAAGTAGTAACACTAACCTGCTTACTTTTTAACTTTAACAAGATGTTTACAAAGCAGAAATAATTTTATATAGCTATAGCTGGACTTACAGCAAACCTTAAATTATTTTACCAGCACCACCTTTTGCTGAAACAACTTTCCGTTTTCAGGTTGAATATTTACGATATAAATACCAGCATTCCATTTTGCTGCGTCTATCTTCAGGTCAATACGATCGTTGCCTGATGGATTCTTTGATTGATAAACGGTTTCGCCAGCAATATTGTTAACCTTAATTTGTGCACCCAAACTAATATTGGAAGATTGTGCATTGATTGAAAGTATAGAACCGGTAAATCCAACTTGCCAGGGTGTAGAGGTTTGTGATTCTAATCCGGTTCCGGTTTGATAATAAACGGTCATGGTTAAGTAATCTACTGATGCAGTTTGATCGTAAGAAGTATTAGTGATTTTATATTGAAAACCAAAACCAGGTGTGTTTATTTGGGTCGCTGTCCATGCATAACCCCATGTGTCGGTTGAACTACCATAGGTTTGAATAGTTGGAGTATCGAACCAATTTAGTGTGGTTGCATGATTGTTTCCATAAGTAGTGCCATTTAATGATAGTAGCAATGTGGAATCATGAATGCCTCCGCCCGGTGAGTTTACACGCTGAAGAATATCCAGTTTTACACCAGTTACAGTTGCAGTGGACGGAATGGAAAAGTTAAATCCGGCAAAAGATGCAATGTTTGAATAATAACATAAAAAATTGTTACAAGTAGGGTATTGCGCTAAATCTGCATAAGCAGGATTGTTGTCGATAGCAACAACTCCAGATAAATTTCCCCAGCTAATTCCGGTTCCTGAGGTAGAATATAGTGTTGATGTGGCAGGGCCTGCTGACTGACTTATACCAATTGATGGTAAAGCAATGAATAATATAAAAGACTTGAATATTTTTTTCATCTTTAATGGCTTTATAAATTAACAATCAATAATGCTAGTTATTTATCCGTTTCAGGTTTTTCTGCAATAAAATCAATTTCAATTAAAACCTCATCACTTATGTAGCCATCGGCAGCGGGTTTAAGCGTGTCTTTGCCAATTTGAAAATCGCGTCTGCTAAGTTTATAACGTGCCGAAAAGCCTATAGCTCCTTCGGGGTTTTTGCCAACGATTTGGAAGGGTAGTTTTATTTTTTTGGTAATGCCATGCATAGTAAATGATCCGTAAGCAATAAATTCGTTTTCCGTTTTTCTAATAGAATCGCTAACAAAGGTAATAAGTGGGTATTTGGCCGCATCAAAAAAATCTGGTTTTGTGAGGTGCTCGTCACGACCAGCAATACCGGTGTTAATGGTAGCTGATTTGATATTGGCTTGAATGGAAGATTTAGTAATATCGTTATCAACATAATTAATTCCGATATCGAATTCGTTGAATTTACCTGTGATTCGTGTGAGCCCTCCTGCCAATGATACAGAAAAGCCAACATTGGAATGACCTGCATCCCCATTTAGTTTTACAGTTTGTGCTTGTAAGCTAACCGAGGTCGATAGTGAGGTTATAAACAGGATTGCTAGAAAGATTTTTAGTGATGTTTTGAATGGTGTTTGCATATTACTTTGATTTTTTACAATGCAAAGAAAGGAATTTATGCTCTTGAGTTTTTGTGTTACAACAATAAATAAAAATAGGTTGATGGTAAGTTTTTGAAATGTGGTAATAACTGCTGCTAATTTAAAAACCAATATTTTTTTTGTCAGTTGGTTAGTGAATACATAAATGGGGAGTGAAAGGCGCATGCAAATAGTTGTGATACTTCATTCTAGAATGCAACACTTAAATGGTTTTGTCGTAGAAAATGCTTCAGGAGGAATTATTAAAGTAGAGATATTGTCAGCAGAAAAGGGATTTATACATACATATTCAACGACAATATGAATATGGCACCTGGCATTTATTATGTAACCATTGCTAATGAGAATAAAGTAGTAACGAAAAAGATTATTAAGCAATAATTTGCAATCTGCAATTTAAAATGGCAAGTATTATACTATTCATATACTCAGTAAAAGCAGTAAGTAAATAAACTTTAATTTGATAGTTAACGCTTAATGTTTATTTGATTATATTAGAGTTGCTACCATTCAATAAAATGAAAAATTATATCTTTATCACGTAAAATATAAAACAGTAATTTATTAATAAAAAGTTAATCATAATGAAGCAATCAGTCATCGTTAAATTTTTAAAAACATTCAGTTTATCATCTGTGTTTTCGCTCAATTTGGTATTGTTAGTATTATTGGGTTTGCCATCATTAGTGATGGCGCAGGGAAATAATGCAGCAAATAGCAGTGGTAAATCCGGTTTGTCAAGTGCAACAGTTACATCTATTGAAAATATTCCTTCTCTTCTTAAATTGAGTGTTAAACAACGCGACTTAATTGCAAGTCCAACCGAGGGAATGGTGATTTACAATACAGATGATAAGAGGCCTCAATATTACAATGGAACCTCCTGGAAATTTTTTGATTTATCGCATCATTATATGGGGGAAGAGTATGCTGGTGGAATTATTTTTTTTATCGATGCAAGCGGTGAACATGGTTTGGTAGTTGCACCTTTCGATCAGCAAACTTCGGCCCCTTGGGGGTTTTTTGAAAAACCGGTTGGTGCAAATAGCAATGCAATGGGCGATGGACCAATAAATACAACTAAAATTGTAAAAGCAAGTCAGTCGCGCGACATCGCAGCTCGTTTGTGTAGCGATTTAGCATTAAACGGTTTCAGCGATTGGTTTTTACCCTCAAGAGATGAACTGGAGCTAGCGTATAAAAATTTGAAGCCTAAAGGATTTGGCAATTTTGCGAATGAGGAATATTGGTCTTCTTCTGAAACCGATTTTAATAATGCATGGTTAATGCATTTTGGATTTGGTATGGCCACCGAGAGCAATGTAAATAGTACAGTTCACGTTCGTGCTGTTAGGCAATTTTAAGTAATTGAATTTTTTTGGTTATAATTATCTTAGATTCTAAGCCCATCTTAGTCTTGGTAGTTGACCGTAGCATTTAAATGTGATTTATTTTTAATTAGGTGACTGCACCAGATAAATTTTGGGATTGAAAAGTAGTTGGTATGAAAAGATTTGTTTGACAATTATCGTTACATAACAAAACGAAAAAAAGCCCTGAATACTATAAGAATTCAGGGCTTTTTAAATAGTGGAGTCGGTGGGATTTGAACCCACGTCCAGACAAGGAATACCTGCGCTTTCTACATGCTTATCATTTACTTAATTGTAGGGATGTTGATGGTGAAATGCAAACCCACATCATCCGTATTCATTTTATCTTACCACAGCACCATGACCTTACCGTGGCCAGCTCATCATTTCGATGCCTCTAATCCTACCCCGATGAGCGTGGGATATGGTGAGGCAACCTGTTCAGACTACCTAGTAATCTGAATTAAGCCATTCTGCTGAGCAGAATTAAGCTGCAAGTGCATAAGAAGTTTCGCCAGTTAAAGCGATTGAGAGTTGCTTATTACGGGACTGCTCACAACGCCCGGCATGCTTACACATGAATTGCACTAGCTGTCGATTCCTGTCGACCCCATGTTTTTAAGAACGAAGTACAAAGATAAGAAGGTAAGGTGATTTTGGGATGTAGGGATTTAGGATGTGAGGATTTAAATCCAAAAATCCTAAATCTAAAAATCCTAAAATTCTTAATTCTTTTCGTAACGAATAAAATCAGCCAGTAATTTCATTCGGAAATACAGGTTGCCAATCACTAATGTTAAATTTTTCTGCGATTCGTCAAGGTTAGGGTAGAGGTTTTTAATGAGGCGCAGTTCTTCAATTTTTTCGTCCACTTTATCAAAAAGCTGTTCGCAACTCCAACCGATGTATTTTTTGTTGCGTTCGTCTTTTACCAATTCTTCGGTTATTTTTCCTTTACGTATTTTGTTGAAATCGAAACCGTTTTTCATTGCATCTTTGATAGCACTATTGTTTAAACGTTCGATTACTTTGTTCACATCAGCTTTTTTTTCGTAGGCATAAATTAGCACTTTTAGATTGTCGCGAAGCTCACGTAATACCATACGCTTTGTGATATTTTCTGTTTTTGATTTCTCACTCAGGTAAGGTATGAGTTCTTTTAAAGCAGCAATGGTGGGATTAATAAAGTCGAACATGTCAGAATGTGTTTTAACTACAGAGCAATGAAGCGATATGTTTTGCGATTCTCTGCGAAAAACTTTGCGTTTCTCAGCGGTTAATTTTTATTTTCAATGAGTTTGTAAAAGTAATTCCATAAAACTTCATCTGGTGGTGGAGCTGCGATAAACATGGGTGCATTACTAACAGGATGCTGAAATTTAATTGCCCGGGCATGCAAATGTATGGAGCCATCAGGATTGCTTCGTCCAAATCCATATTTTAAATCGCCTTTGATTGGGCAGCCAATTTCGCTGAGTTGTGCGCGTATCTGGTGATGACGACCGGTGAGCGGATTTATTTCTAGCAAATGATATTTGTCGGAGCTTGCCATAACTTTATAAATAAGTTCACTCTTTAAAGCTTTTCCATGCTCCTGTTTATAGGCTTTACTTTTATTAGTGGCTTCGTTTTTTAATAAGTAATGGATAAGATGGTCTTCTTTTTTAGGAGGATGTTCTTTTATCACCGCCCAGTAAGTTTTTTGAATCTGTTTTTCCTGAAACATTTTATTCATTCTTTCAAGTGCTTTTGAAGTGCGAGCAAAAAGTACGATGCCACTTACTGGGCGATCGATACGATGTATGGTCCCTAGAAAAACTTCACCCGGTTTGTTGTATTTTTCTTTGATGTATTTTTTTACAAAATCACTCAATGGAGGATCACCTGTTTTGTCACCTTGTACAATTTCTCCGGGCACTTTGTTTACTATAATAAGGTGATTGTCTTCGTAAAGGACGGTCATTTTAAAGTGTTAAAGTGTTGAAGTGTTAAAGTGTTGAAGTGTTGAAGTGTTAAAGTTTTGAGGCGTTGAAGTATTGAAGTGCTGAGGGAATCAAAATAACGAGATAAAAATAGTGGCTTAAGCGTTGCAATGAAAATTATTTATTGAACCGGAAAACTTTTCCTGATTCTCCAACTGCAATTCCTGAGGTAGGGGAGAGGGTTATAGCATCAAAAATGGTGTGATCATTAAATGCATTAGCTAGTTGCCAATTATTACCGGCATCATTACTGATGGCACATTTTCCATCGTTACCAAATACAAAATAGTTTTTGTTATCAACCATCTCGGCTATATTTGCAGCAAGAATGAATACAATTAATCAAATAGATGATATTTTTTATGAAAAGGCAATGGCTGCAGTGGCAGATCCTTACCGTATGAGTATACTCAAGGAAATATTATGTAAGGGTTCTATTCGTTGTTGTGATGTGGTTTCATTAACAGGGT
>JANNXV010000076.1:0-1557 GCA_031409815.1 Bacteroidota bacterium | reverse complement strand
TTGTTTGTTATTGGTGTTAGTAGCTGCATTAAAAGATACCGACATCAAACAACAACAGGCGTTGGTAAATGAAGGAAGTATTGGATTGATTAAAAATTTAGGAAAAGAATTGTTTACAACCTACGTAGTTCCATTTGAGATAAGCAGTGTATTGTTTTTGAGTGCAATGGTAGGTGCAGTGGTAATTGGAAAGAAGGAATAGCTACGAGCTGTGAGTTATAAGTTGCGAGACGGTGTTCTTTAGCTCGAAACTCGCTACTCATAACTCGAAACTTTAAAAATATGCCGATTAATTATTACATATTTCTCTCTATCGCCTTATTTGCCATTGGCATTGTAGGTGTATTGACACGCCGCAATGCGATTATCATTTTCATGTGCATAGAGCTGATGCTGAATGCGGTGAATTTATTGCTGGTAGCATTTTCAAAAATGCACTACCTAAAAAATGCGGCAATAGATGCCTCAGCCGGAACAGACGGGCAGTTATTTGTATTCTTTATTATGGTGGTGGCAGCGGCCGAGGTAAGTGTGGGCTTGGCAATTATTGTAATGATGTACAGAAACATTCATTCGGTGGATGTGAATTTTTTGAACAGGTTGAAACATTAGATTTTATTAAGGAATGAAGATATTTTTAATTTTAATAGTTGCTTTTCCTCTTGCAGGATTTCTCGTCAATGGATTGGGGAGAAAATTCTTAAGTAAGAGCTATATGGCATCTAATGCATGTGGTCAGATATTTGCTTCTTTCGTTCTTAGTATTATTACTTTTCTTACAGTTACGGAAACTGGCGGACAAACAGTAAAATATTTTGATTTTATAAATGTAGGCTCACTAAAGATTCCTTTTGAGTTTCAGATAGACCAGCTCTCTTCGCTTTTTCTTTTGATTATTACTGGTGTTGGTTTTCTGATTCATGTGTATTCAACGGCGTACATGAAAGAGGAAAGCAATGAACACTATGGAAGGTATTTTGCCTATTTGAACCTGTTCGTTTTCTCAATGCTTATGTTAGTGTTGGGTGGCAACTACGTTATCATGTTCATCGGTTGGGAAGGTGTGGGCCTCTGTTCTTATTTATTAATTGGTTATTGGTTTAAGAAACAAGAATACAATAAAGCAGCGAACAAGGCTTTTATCATGAACCGTATTGGTGACCTCGCCTTTCTGATTGCAATATTCTGGTTGATTCAAAAACTCGGCACTGTTTCTTACAGTGAAGTATTTACAGCCGCTAATTTGGCCAAGCTCAATACAACTGATGTTACGGTTATCACTTTATTATTATTCGTCGGTGCTACTGGTAAAAGTGCACAGATACCTTTATACACCTGGTTGCCCGATGCGATGGCTGGTCCTACACCTGTATCTGCATTAATCCATGCTGCCACAATGGTGACGGCAGGTATTTACATGATTGCCCGGAGCAATTTATTGTACTCTATGTCGCATATTACCATGGACATAGTGGCTTATGTTGGCCTTGCTACAGCATTATTGGCGGCAACAATTGCTCTCAAACAGAATGATATTAAAAAAGTATTGGCTTATTC
>JANNXV010000075.1:0-2683 GCA_031409815.1 Bacteroidota bacterium | reverse complement strand
TGCACCGAAGCAATTGGTTATAAAATTTATCGCCATATTGGATACTATGGTTTTATTCCTTCCTATTGCGAAACTGGTGTGCCTGCTTATACTGGCTACTCGTTAATACAAACACAAATTGGTTTATCCAATACTACTTTTATTGATAACAACAACGGACAAGGACTAGCCACCGGAATAACTTATTGCTACATGATTGTGGCGATTTATGCCGATGGAGCTGAGAGTTATGCCTCTCTCGAAGTTTGTGCTAATCTTAATTTGGATATTCCGGTAATTACAAATGCGGATATTGTATCAACAGATAATACTAACGGAAATAGTTATGTCTCATGGTCAAGGCCATCGGCATTGGATACTGTTCAATGGCAAGGTCCTTATAGGTATACTTTGCAGCGAGCAACCAGCGCAGGAAATTATACGGATGTAATTTCTTTTACTGATTTAAACGACACTACGTTTACCGATACTGGACTCAATACGGCCGACAATCAATACCGTTATAAACTCCAGTTCTATAATGAAACCAATGGTATTCAAACACTAATTGGCACCACACAAATTGCATACAGTATATTTCTTACTGTGAATCCCGGTGATAATCGTTTGTTTTTATCGTGGAATGTAAACGTGCCATGGAGCAATACTTCGTATGTTGTTTATAAGCAAAACGCTTTAGGAGTTTTTGATTCCATTGCTACTGTTCAATCGCAAAATTACATCGACTCTTTAGTACAAAACGGTACCTCTTATTGTTATAAGATTAAAAGTGTAGGCACTTATGGTTTACCCGGTTTGCTAAATCCAATTATAAATTTTTCAGAAGAAGAATGTCAGGTGCCTGTGGATATTGAGCCACCTTGTGTGCCCGATGTATTTTCAGCAAAAGCAGATTGCAGCCTTGGAGCTGATACGGTGCGTTGGGGGTATTCAGTAATTCCTGATTCATGCAAGATCAGCGATATAAAATCTTATAACTTGTTTTTTATACCGGCTCAATCTTCCGACACCATATTAGTTGCCGTTATTGCAGATCCGGCAGCAACTTTTTATGTAATTAACGATAGCAAAAATTTAGCCGGTTGTTTTTTTATGACGGTTACCGATACCAGCAATAATACCAGCGAAACTTCTGCACTATCCTGTGTAGAAGGTTGTCCACGTTATGTGTTGCCCAATGTTTTTACTCCCGATCAAAATGGGATTAATGATCTTTTTCATCCCATCGAATATGATTACAGTGATGTAAAGGACATCGAAATAAAAATCTACAACAGATGGGGTGGTTTGGTATTTGAATCCGTTGATCCTGATATAAACTGGAATGGTAAACGCAACAATACCGGCCAGGATGTGCCTGAAGGCGTGTATTATTATATCTGTATAGTTAACGAAATATTTTTAGAAGGAGTTAAGTCTCGAACGCTTACCGGCTTTATACAAGTAATAAGAGGTACTTCCGAAACACATACTCAATAGCACAAATTTTTAAAAACTAATTACAAAGTTTAGTTAAGAAGGCTTCCGCACGACTTAGGGCAATAGGTTTTTGAAACAATGGAATAAGTGCTCGATATATGAATATCAGAGGGGTCGGGTTTGCATTTGGTTCCTTGCATAATTAATGGATAATTGCCTGCAGCATCCAAACCAATATAAACCACTAATCCATTAAACTTTTTATTCTTTAAAATATTCTCGATTACATCCTTTGTGAAAAACACTCCGGTTACTTCACATTTTCCACTGTTAGAATAGTTATTGATCGAAGTGCAATTTTGATCTTTTGCATTAAAGCATTCGCGATTAATATATTTCGATGACAAATAGCATTTCTTTGAACCTTTAATTTTAATGGCATCTGTTATGCCGTTTTCCACTTCAATAATAATGGGGTGCAAACTGTCTTCACAGCCTATAAAAACACCAACACCTTTAATATTTTTATCATCAATTAAATATTGTAACGTATCCCTGGTAAAATAAGCGCCATAGTTTTTACTGCCTGATACATCACTAAAATGTTTTACATACGAGCGACCATGCGATTTACAAATGGTACCTGTTTCAGGTGTACGTGTATAATAGGAGCATCCACTTAATGCCAGCATCAATAATGTTGGCATTAAAAGTTGTGATAAGAAATTTTTCATCATCATTTCAATAAGATTTGGGTTATAATAAATTATTGTATGGGTTCAGATGGTGGAATCGAACCACAGGAAGGAGGGCAATAAACCGGAGGTTTAGGTTTTAGCATCGGTGTAGTATTGCCACCTTTATAATTGATGGCTGTTCCAATGGTGCCTTCAAAAAGTAGCTGATAGTCGTTGGTTTTTGATTGAGCAAAATAAACCGTTATACCATTCAACTTTGGATTTCTAAAAATACTATCAAGAACTTCCTTACTTATAAAAAGTCCTTTTACAGTGTCCTCTGGCGATCGATTTACTTTAGTTGAATCATAAAAACGATTAATCATAACCGTTGCTTCTTCTTGTGTAATGTTGTCAGCTTCCCAATCAGTGGCATCTGCTAAATTGTAGCGTTGACTATTGTCGCAATAAGTATTTTTTTCGTGATTGCAACCAATGCTAATTAAAGCACTCATAATTGCAAGCGATAATAACAGAGTTAAGGTTTTCATGTTTTTTAAGGTTAATGATTAGTATGAATAAAGTTT
>JANNXV010000074.1:0-4977 GCA_031409815.1 Bacteroidota bacterium | reverse complement strand
TAACGGCAGACTGTGAAAAAACCATTGTTTATTATTGTTATTATAATAATGATAAAAATAGCAAATAGTTATTAAGGCAAGACAAAATCTTTTCATTTTTGAGGCATGCAATTTATACAACCTCAAAACAGAGCACAGTTTACATTTAACAGCCTTGAAGACACTGTAGCTCCAGATAATCCGGTACGGCTTATTGATGCCTTTGTTGAGCATTTAGATTTAACCCAGCTAAAATTTAATGTTTCCATATTAAATAGAGAAGGCCGCCCGTCTTTTAATTCTAATGTGTTTCTTAAACTTTATTTTTATGGATACCTAAATGGCATTCGCTCCAGCCGCAGGTTAGAGAAGGAATGCTCGCGCAATACTGAGTTACAGTGGCTACTTGGACAATTAAAACCCAACTATCATTCCATAGCCGATTTCCGAAAAGACAATGCAACAGCATTACGCAATACATTTAAACTTTTTGTATTGTTTTTAAAAGATGCATCGCTGGTGAGTGGTGATGTGGTGGCTGTTGATGGTACCAAGGTGCGCGCACACAACAGCAAGAAAAATAATTACAGCCCTAACAAAATAAAGAGGCATTTGGCCTATATAGAAAATAAAACAACAGAGTATTTAAACGCCCTTGATGCATTAGATAAAACTGAAAACCTTGAAAAAATAAATCACATTGCAGAAAAAATAAAGCTATTAAAGGAGAACAAAATTAAGTATGAATCATTGGGCGCAGTGCTTGAAACGACCGGTGAACCACAGGTAAGCACCACCGATACCGATGCACGTGCACTGCTGGTGCAAGGACAGGTAGTGGAAGTGAGTTACAATGTAGAAACAGCAGTTGATAGCCAGCATAAATTAGTGGTGGCCACCCATACCATCAATCGTAACGACCGCAATGCACTTGCACCAATAGCTTTAGAAGCAAAAGATAATTTGAGTGCAGATGCATTTACATTACTAGCCGATAAAGGTTTTTACAACAGTCGCCATTTGCAAACGTGCATCGACAACAACATCACCACCCTAGTAGCCACACCAGACATGGTTAACAGCAACGACAAAGGAACCACAAGCGATTACCTTACCGAAAAATTTATTTACAACAAAGCAACTGATACTTACACGTGTCCGGCCAATGCAACCCTGCATACCAATGGCACCTGGTACACCAAAACAAAAACCTCGCGTAGCACGCCATACCGTTACCGAAAATTTCATACCTCAGCCTGTGCAACATGCACAGTAAAAAAACTGTGTACAGCACAAGCAAAGCGCGGCCGTTTTATTGAGCGTAGTGAGTTTGCAGCTGCGGCAGAACAAAATTCAAAACATTATAAAGCCAACTGGGATTTATACCGCAAGCGACAGGAAATTAACGAGCACATTTTTGGCACCATCAAACGCAAATGGGGGTATAACCACACCAACCTGACAGGCCTCCAAAAAGTAAATGGTGAATTTGCACTGATCATGACCGTTTATAATTTTAAAAGAGTGCAAAATATTTTAGGCTTTGATGATTTTTTAAACAAACTCAAAAAATGGAAACCTGATTATCGAAAGATAATCTTGTCTTTACTAAAAACAGGCTTGTTTAAAGCGTATTACAGGCATTCACTTTTTTCAAACTTACTAAACGGTCTAAAAAACCAACACTGTTAAAAGGCTTGTATTGCCTGTTAATGTTTGTAGAAAGTGGCTCTTTTAGCAATATTATTTATTAAACAGGTTGTTTCACAGCCTGACGGTTTGGGGGTTTGCGATGGCGGGGTGTTTTAGCACCAAACTTTATTCGAAGAACTGAACTTCCACCTTGCACAAATGTGTCTGGGAAGCACTGAATCCCCGCTATTGCAAACCCCTTGTTATGCGTTCGTGCTATTGTGGTCATGCAACTTGTCCTTAATTGATGAACTTAAAACTGTCAATGATTTTTCTGAAAGTAGTATCGTCAAAATTTCTACCATTTGTCGCAATACAAACTGTCTGCTTACCATCAGAGAAGTAAATAAATTGAAAGTGTCCTGCTACTTTACGATTTTGGCTTTTGCATTTGATGTCGTTGTTGATTGTATAATGTAACCCATTGTATGTCTCATCTTTTATGTCAGTAGTATATTCAATTTTTATATTCCCTTTAAATAAGGTCGTATAAACTCTTTCACTTTTTTTCTGAAGTCCCATCGTTAATAATGCAGAGTCAAGATTGCTCCTGAGATATTTTATCCTAAAAACAATGCCGTCAAAGCAGTCAATGTAGTTTACAGTGTCGCTGTCGTTGGTAGGTTTACAGTTTAAGAAATAACCAGTCCCATCATGTTCTCTGTCAACTGTCCAACTTTGAGGTATATCAAATGAGAAGTTTAAATTATTGTAGCTGTCCTTAGAGTTGTAAGTGTATGTCTTGTAGTTAGTGCTTTGTCCGAACGCAAGCATTGAAGAAACACTTGTCAGCAAAATAAAAAATATCTCTTTTTTGATGTTCATTTCTTGTCAGTCAATTCTATGGTCACATGGTCGTCAAGCATGACGCATAACGCCCAGGGTATTGCCGCAGCGCTTTTTACAAATATATAAAAATGAGAGAGAAAAAAGCGTTGTGGCAATACCATTGTTACCTGCAGTGCTATTTTCGCTACGAAGCTTTGTTGATCAATATTATAACTCGTTTCTTCAATGGGTCAAATAGTTTTAAAGTTAATTGGGCCACCACAACCTGTTTCCATAACTCGTGATGTTCCATTACTAAATGTCTTTTCAATTTCGTCTTTAAGTTTCATCCAGAAGTCATTTTGGTGTTCACAGTTAATATAACAAGCAACTATTTCTTTTTCATTAATTAAATAAATGCAAGGAATAGTTTTCGCTGATTGACTTTTTGCATCCCATTTAAGTTTTGTGCAAGCGCCCCCAAAACAATTCAACAAACTGTCCAAGGCCGTCAACGTTCGTTTACTGTTCTCATATTGAAAGAATGAAAAATAAAGACGCTGATAAACTGTCTGCTGATAATTATTCACAAAAGATGTCTTACTCTTGAGCGTAATTCGCTTTGTCCAAATCGGATTGGTTTTATTCTCAAAATCATAACCTTGTCCAGTACCGATGAGATTTTCTTTGCTTGGTGAAAAGTCGTCAGAAAACATTTTCAAAAAACTTTCAACCTTTACCTGAAAATTAGAAGTTACTGTTGGTTGTTTACTTATGTTAGGCTTCTGACTCTCTATTTTTGTCTTGTCTTGTGCAACTAAAATTCCAAATACTACAAATAAGGCAAATGCTCCAGTGCCAAATCCTAAAATATTGATGATTCGATTTAGCATTTTTTTGATCATTTCTTGCAGTCAGTTTTGAGTTAGCACTGCGGCCAAGCATTGCAGGTAACGTTCGGAAGCTTACCGCAGTGGCGATATTTATTCAAAGATAAAATATTTATTGGCGCAACGAACGACTTTTAAAATAATCCCCGCCAATTATGCGCCACTTCCTTAGCCATTGTGGTAAGCTTTTTGTTAGCGGTTGGCATTTTGAGAAACGCACCGGATGTTTTTCGTGGAACGTTTTTAGATGAAAAACCGAAAGTGGAGAAGCGAGATTAAAACACTAATACAATTTACGCGTGGAAACCATTTCACATCTAGAAAACAACTTTACCTGCGTGACTCAAACCATTATTTGGCAAAACGCATTTCAAATGACGCAATCATTACAACTGTAACATTTTGAGGCCTGGCGAAAACTTTATATGAAATAGAAATGGTTCGTTAAGCTGCGGACTTGATTCGAAGCAGATGATGACCGCTAACGCCCGGGGTATTGCCGCAGCGCATTTTTACCAAATATAGAAAATAAAAGAGAAAAAATGTGTTGTGGCAATACCTTTGTTAGTGGCTGCCTTGCTGTCCGTCCGAAGGTCGGCCGATTCAAGTTTAGCACTCATTTTTGTTTCCACCATTGAACTATTCCGAAATCAGTTAGAAGCCGACACACTTCACCTTTAGAATTAAATCCGATGTAAGTCGCATAACATCCGTCACCGTATCCTGTTGAAAATGCAGTCAAGTTGTGTCCGTCAAATTCATGAACAACATAACTCCAAGTGTTGCGATAATTTTTCTCAATGTCTTTTACAAACACGTGTTCCCAAACAGAAAAATCTTTTTGTTGAAAAATCTTGTTTGCTTGTTCGTCAATAAATAAACCTGTTCCTGCACTAACACCATAACAATAAATATCATCGCCTGTAATTGGTTTTTGTTTCTGTCCTGGCTGTAATGCAAATTCCCACATTGTAACAGTGTCGTTTGAAAAAAGAATTCTGCTGAACGCAACTCGTTCATCACTGTCTCTTTTGGCAATTGCCAATTGAACGGGAAATTGTCCGATGGGAAATTTCTGTGTAAATGCAATTCCGTCTTTCATTACAATCGGGTCGCAAGCGATTAGTTTACCGCTTTCAACTTGTATGTTTCCGATGTCAACAGAATAAAATTTAAAGTTGATACTGTCCTTTTTAACAACTGTGTTTTTGAAAAAAGCAGTTTCGAAAATTTCAGGCGTTGTATGAACATTATACTCTTTAATTACTGAATGTTTTAAGTTATCCATTACTTGTCCGTTAGCGGAATTGTTTGTCGTTGCGTTGCACGAAAAAAGTAAAATTGAAATTGTCGTGGTTAAAAGTCGCATCATTAGTGGTTCGTTTGTTCGTGTTTGCTGTGCCGTTTGTTCGGAGCGGTTAAGGTTGCCGCTAACGTGCGGAAGCTTACCGCAGTGGCTATATTTATTCAAAGATAAAATATTTATTGGCGCAACGCACGACTTTTTAAATAATCCCCGCCAATTATGCGCCACTTCCTTAGCCATTGTGGTAAGCTTTTTGTTAGCGGTTGGCATTTTGAGAAACGCACCGGATGTTTTTCGTGGAACGTTTTTAGATGAAAAACCGAAAGTGGAAAAGCGAGATTA
>JANNXV010000073.1:0-23052 GCA_031409815.1 Bacteroidota bacterium | reverse complement strand
TGAAACTATATTAACCAATCATCGTATTTAGATGAAATAATAGTAATATGATCAACAAGCTAATTATTAATAATCTAACTATAAAAGGTTAAGTTAGTTTTTAATAAAAGAAAAATGATACAAAAAGTTCGCCCAATTCTCCATTTGCGACTTAGCCAGAAAGTTAAGTATGTACTTTTAGGGAGCATGCTATGCATCATCGTTTTAATAAATATCTTTTATTTTAATATTATATTGAAGCCCGATAAAGCCAAAGCGGATACTTGCGTTGGAACCTACGAATTAGACTGGGGCGACCCTTCCACTTATACAGTCACCTGTGGCTCGGTAAATGCCGCCAATTGGAGTGTAAAAGGAATGACCTGTTTCTATTTTAGTCCGGTTATTGATGTGGGTGGAGCAGTTGGAGGTCCAAACGGACTTGTTGATATTTCAGTTCGAATTAACCAAAGTGGAAATGTGGATAACAATGATACCGCAAGGGTATCTTTTTATAATAATGGCATAATCACGCATAAAGATGTGTTTACTGGCGCTGGCTCACCGTCTGTATTTACAAGTACAACTACACTTAGCGTTTCGCCAGGTGGCACCTTTCAGGTAAGTATTGAATTAATGAACGACAAAACAAATGAGTTATGGCAGGTAAAAAACGGAGAAGTTACAGCCTGCATTCGTGGTATTAGTCCACTGCCGGTGACACTTACAAACTTTAAATTGACCAACCAAAATAATGATGCAGTACTATTAAACTGGACAACTGCTTCTGAAATTCAAAACGACTATTTCATAATAGAAAGATCAGATAACAGAGCTGACTTTTCAGAAATTGCTAGAATAAATGGAGCAGGTAATAGTACCATTTTGAGAAATTACAGTTTCACAGATAAAAATCCAATTTCCGGAACTTCCTATTATCGATTAAAGCAAATAGACTTTAACGGACAATTTGAAATTATTAAAACACTGCCTATAACAATTGCAGGAAAGAATAAAATCATTGAAAATGCAATAGCATATCCAAATCCATTTAAAGACCAGCTAAGCATTAGTTTTGTAACAGCTATTGTTGGCATGATTCAGGCAGAAATAAACAGTATGAACGGAGTCTGTGTTCATTCTGAAACATTTAATGTTAGTTCAGGTAGCAATCAATATAATTTTATTGAAACTGATAAACTAAAAGAAGGTTTTTACATCGTTCGCTTTCTATATAAAGGTGAGGTTCTTTACTCAAAGAAGGTAAATCATAAAAGATCCTAAATCTACTTTTTTAGATAGTTTTAAATATTTTTTTCTTATTTCCTATTTGCAAATTAACAAACGATTATTCATTTTTTAATATTAGCAATTTTTATTTACAATCAACTTTAAACTAGCACTAATCTAGTTCCATACTTTTCAGAAATAAAATAAACCAACTCTTGAAGTAGGGGTATTCTCCATTTCAATTGTCATATTACAAATAAAGTGGTTTTGTATCTTGCAGCCGATTGATTAATACGGTGCAACAAAACGATCTTGATATAGCTAAATTAATACAGCAAGGCGATGAATCTGCGTTCGAAAATATTTTTAAAAACTATTACCAACGATTATGCACCCATGCAAATTCGATTTTAAGAGATCAGGATGAAGCAGAAGAAACAGTTCAAAATGTATTTGTTAATTTCTGGGAAAAGAGAAACAAGATGCAAATAACCGGTTCTATACAGGCATATCTCTATAGTTCTGTTCGCAATGCTTGCCTGAACAAACTAAAGCATGGAAAAGTCCGACAGTTATATGCACAGGAGCAAGAAGCACTTTCAAGCACATCGATGCCAACATCACAAATTACTTTTCAAAACGAATTGCAAAAACAAATACATGACGCAATAGAAAGTCTTCCGGAACAATGTCGGATTATTTTTAAAATGAGTCGATATGATGAATTAAAATATGCTGAAATAGCTGAACAACTTAACATATCTATAAAAACGGTGGAAAATCAAATGGGTAAGGCACTGCGTATCATGCGGAATAAACTAAAAGATTATCTAATCGTTCTAACAATATTCGTTTCATATTATATACAATAAGCGTGAAAGATAAGCTGGAAAATATAGACGAAATAATTGCTAAGTACTTGGCAGGTGAGGCTACTAAGGAAGAAGTAACTCTGCTGGAAGAGTGGAGAAATCTTAGTAACGAAAATAATAGTGAATTTGACTTATTTAAAAAATTGCTCAGCCAAGCTGATACTTTAAAAGAGGTAATGCAGGTGGATACTGACAAGGCATGGAATCAAGTAAAGAACAAAATATATCCAATTGATTTAAAAGTAAAACACTTACCTGCTTCTTCCTTTTTGCCATTTGCTCCATTCATTAGAATAGCAGCTATTATTTTATTGGTAGCAGGATTAGGCACTGCAGCTTACTTTTTACTAAAACCAGGCAAAAAAGAAATCATTATTGCCTCTAATCAAAGTGTACAAAAAAGCACATTACCTGATGGCAGTACATTAACCCTTAACAAGAATAGTTTAATTACTTACGACCAAAATTCCTTTTCCAAAAAAAGAACCATTCATTTATCCGGTGAAGCATTTTTTGATGTCAAACACGATGAGCATTCTCCGTTCGTAATTGAAACACGTGGTTTGATGATTGAAGATATTGGAACCTCGTTTAATGTAAAATCTAATCAGGAAAGCAATGTAATTATTATAACTGTGGTTTCGGGTACTGTCAAACTTTTTACTTTAAACAATTCAGGGATGTTATTGCTTGCAGGCGAAGAAGCAATTTATAACCTGAAAACAAAAACTTTTGAGAAATCAACTACTATCAATAAAAACATTTCATCCTATAAAGACAAGATTTTCATTTTTGACAACACCGACCTCGAAATGGTAATTAAGTTACTCAACGAAATTTATCAATCAGATATTGAATTTGAAAACGAAAATTTAAAATCATGCAAACTAACAGCCACTTTTAATAACGAAAATATTGATGATGTAGTTAATATCATCTCTGAAACACTTGGACTAACGATTGAAAAAACCGATCATTCAATAATACTGCAAGGTGAGGGCTGTAAATAGAACAATTGTAATTTTCGTATTGTTTCATTTGCTTTCAATTCAACAATTGCAGGCACAATCAAGCACTTCGCATCTCGAAAAAAAGATATCGCTTAATATCAATTCACAGAAAACAGAAATTGTATTGAGTCAAATAGCCGATCAGGCCAACTTTACTTTTTCTTATAACCCCAAAATACTTGATGGCAACAAACTGATTTCGTTGCATATTAAAAACAAAACAGTGAGAGAAACACTGAATGAAATTTTTACCGGAAAAATTATTTATAAAGAAAAGGGATCACATATTATTTTGCTAAAAGCGAAAGAAGAAATCAAAACCCAACCCACATCATTTGTTATAAGTGGTTATGTTATAGATGGCAACAATGGCGAAAAAATTCCATCGACAAGTATTTATGAAAAACAAAGCAGCATCTCAGCTATTAGCGATAAATATGGTTTCTATTCAATAGAGGTAAAAGATAAAAAGGTTATTGAAGAATCAATAAAGCTTTATATCAACAAGGCACAATATCAGGATACAGTAATTTATATTAAACAAAAAGGGAACCTTACTACTAACATTAGCATTTACCCTTTAAAAAGTGAAATTGTACCTATCGATTCGTCTGCTATTAACGACAGCTTGTTTAACGTAAATCAATTGGCCTGGGTAAAAATGATTTTAGGAGAATTGGAGCAAGCTAACATGGAAAATATTGCAGAATCATTTCATAAAGAATTTCAATTTTCATTTCTACCATTTGTAGGAACCAATCTGGCTTTGAGCGGAAACTACGTTAACGACTATTCACTCAATGCATTAATCGGATATTCAAAAGGCACAAGCAAACTAGAAGTTGGTGGACTCATTAACATCGATCGTGACTCAGTAAAGTATGTTCAATTAGCCGGATTAGGAAATGTTGTTGGAGGTCCTGTAGAAGGATTTCAAGCCGCAGGCTTATTCAATTTAAATTTTAAAAAACTTAATGGAGTACAAATGGCTGGTCTACTAAATACTAATCTAGATTCAGTTTCAGGAGTATCACTTGCCGGACTTTTAAATGTAAATTTAAAATCGGTAGATGGTGTTGCAGGAGCTGGCCTATTAAACGTAGCTGTTAAGAATGTAAAAGGTGTTCAATTGGCGGGTCTAACGAATGTTACATTGCATGAAGTAGAAGGTATGCAAATTGCTGGCCTGTTAAACACTTCCTTAAAAAATCTAAAAGGTGTTCAGGTTTCTTCCTTACTAAATATCAATCTGAAAAACATTGATGGCATGCAAATTTCTGCCGGATTGAATTATGCTAATAAAATTAAAGGATCTCAAGTTGGTTTTGTAAATATTGCAGATAGTATAATTGGAGTACCTGTAGGTATTCTGAGTTTTGTAAGAACCGGTTATCACAAGTTAGAAATTAGCGGTGAAGAAACATATCCATTAAATCTTTCTTTCCGTACAGGTGTAAAAAGTTTTTATAACCTATTTAGTGCTGGTATGCAATTTAATGACCTTTCAGCACACACATGGTATTTCGGATATGGGATAGGAACTGCCATTCCATTAGCTAAAAAATGGGATTTCGATTTTGACCTTACGGTTACACAACCTATGAAAGAAAACAGGTTAAATTATTTTATGCCTTTGAGTAAAATTAATTTCACTTTTGACTACCAACTTGCAAAAAAATTCTCCATTGCTTTCGGCCCCTCTTTCAATATTTTTTATGCCAATACTACCGATGTGGATTACGATGAAACATTCAGTCAATTAGCTCCATGGTATTTTTACAATGAGAATCAAACAGACGGTTATAACTTAAAAATGTGGTTAGGTGGAAAAGTTGCCATTCGTTTTTTCTGAAAATTAATAATAAAAATATTTTTTAGTGTACATAGGGGTTAACCCCCTTTTGATTGTCATACACTAAACCAAATAAAAATATATTATGAATTTTAGATTTCTTATTTCCATTTACACCCTAGTTACATTAACAGTCAATTTAATTTCTGCACAATCAATTACCCAAATCATCAGAGGCACAGCAGTGGATAAAGTATCTCAATCTCCTTTACCAGGCGCAACGGTTATTCTTTTAAACTCTAACCCAATAAACGGCACTGCAACCGACATGGATGGCAACTTTAAACTGGAGAAAGTGCCTTTAGGCAATCAAACTCTTAAAATTTCTTTTCTTGGCTATAAGGAGCTGCTTATACCAAATATTATTGTTAACTCAGGCAAAGAAGTTGTTTTAACAATTTCATTGGAAGAAAACATAATGCAATCGAAAGAAGTCGAAATAATTGACAAAGTAGAAAAAAACAAACCTTTGAATGAATACTCCGCTGTGAGTGCTCGAACTTTCTCGGTTGAAGAAACGCAAAAGTATGCAGCCGCTGTTAACGATCCCGCTCGAATGGCAACTGCATTTGCAGGAGTGGTTTCTACAGAAGACGGAAACAATGCCATTGCCATTCGCGGCAATTCACCCAATGGTTTATTGTGGCGTATGGATGGGTTAGAAATTCCTAACCCTAATCACTTTAGTAATGTTGCAACATCAGGCGGTGGAATTTCTATATTGAGTTCTCAGCTACTTAGCAATTCTGATTTTAGCACAGGCGCATTTCCGGCTGAATATGGAAATGCTTTGAGTGGAGTATTTGATTTAAAATTAAGGAAGGGCAATAATCAGAAATCCGAACACACCATACAAGCCGGATTCTTAGGAACAGACATATCAACCGAAGGTCCATTTAAAAAAGGTTACAACGGTTCCTACCTTATTAACTATCGCTATTCTACTTTATCGCTTCTATCACAACTTGGTGTAAATGTTGGCTTTGGCACCACTGTATTTCAGGATATCGCATACAATATTTATCTGCCAACCAAATCGTATGGTAACTTTTCGCTTTTTGGTTTTGGCGGTTTAAGCAAGCAAATAGTAAAAGCAGAAAAAGATTCAAGCCAATGGGACTTTAATTATAAACGCTACAATGTTGATTTTATTAGCAATACCGGTGCTGCCGGCTTCTCTCATATTTTACCATTTAATTCAACTACTTACATAAAGACTTCACTGGTTCTTGCAGGAACTGGTAAAGGATACATAGAAGAAAAATTAGATGAAGATTATACTTCTGTTCCAACCAATAATTTAGATTATACCCAAAACAGAATATCCATTTCTTCCATAGTCACAAAAAAGTTAAATGCTAAAAGCAGTATTAAGACAGGGGTAATAGGCAGCAAACTGTTTTATGATTTATTGAATACAGGATTGAATAGCGATTCGCATCAAACAGAAACGTTGATTGATGATAAAGGTAATGCGCATACCTTGCAAGCATTTGCTCAATGGAACTACCATATGACTGAAAAGTTAAACTTTGTTGGTGGTTTACATGCTATAACATTGATCGAAAACGAAACCTACTCGATTGAACCCAGAGCCTCTATAAAATATCAATTCAATCCACTACAATCGATAGGTTTTGGTTATGGATTGCATAGTCAGATTCAACCCACGGGAGTATACTTTGTTAAAGTGGAGAATATGGACGGAAGCACTTCAAAACCTAATGAAAATTTAGAATTAACAAAATCGCATCATTTCGTTTTGTCCTACGATCGATCAATTAATGAATTTCTGCATCTGAGAGCAGAAGCCTACTATCAATACTTATTTAATGTTCCAATCAGCACTGATGCTACCAATACATTCTCAATGCTAAATAATGAAGGTGGTTTCTTTACCGATCCATTAGTAAATAATGGCAAAGGACGTAACTATGGCTTAGAAGTAACCGCTGAACAATATCTGCATCACGACTTCTACTTTCTGTTATCCACATCATTTTATGATTCAAAATTTCGTGCATCCAACAATCAATGGTACAATACACGATTCAATGGAAATTTTGCAACTAGTTTTACTGCAGGTAAAGAATTTAAAACAGGCGAAAAATTCAACCATCGCATTGTTGGATTAAATATAAAAACCATATATAGCGGAGGTTTACGCTCCACTCCTATCGACTTTAACGCTTCAGCTGCAAAAGGCGAAACAGTATATATTGATGCGGAGGCGTATTCGATTCAACAAAAAAATTATTTTAGAACTGATTTAAAATTTAGTGTTAAGAGGAATCGCAAAAACAGTACAATTACCTGGGCACTTGATATTCAAAACGCAACTAATAGAAAAAATGTCTATGGTGAGTATTACGATCCGTTGTTAAATGCTACTACCACTGAATATCAATCTTCGTTGATTCCAATCTTGAGTTACAAAATTGATTTCTAAAAAAAATAATTTTCGGAACAAAGGAAAGCCAAATTATAAAGTTTGGCTTTCCTCTATTGTCAGTAAAATGGATTCAGCATTTTAATTGGGGTATTAGCCGAAATAATATTTCAACCTTTAACTTTCAATTTAAAGATATCAGAAGCATTTTCTCTTTCTTTGCAATATGACTTTACAAATAGCTTCTTTAAACTCGGGCAGCAATGGAAACTGCTATTATGTTGGGAATAATGAAGAAGCAGTACTTATTGATGTTGGTATTTCATGTCGAGAAATTGAAAAGCGAATGAACAACCTGCAACTACCAATGCAGCGTATTAAATCCATCTTTATCACCCATGAACATATCGATCACATTCGAGGAGTTTCCGTGTTAACCGAAAAATATAAAATACCTGTTTATATAACCAACAGTACTTTAAGAAACACACAGCTATTCCTTAACAAGCAACTACTTTTTTCCTTTGAAGCAAATAAAAATATCCGGGTAGGTAATCTAACCATCACTCCATTCAACAAATTGCATGATGCTGCCGACCCTTACAGTTTTATGGTTGAATGCCATGGAACTCATGTTGGTGTAATAACTGATATTGGTGTTGCATGTGATCAGGTAATTCACCATTTCAAACAATGCAATGCATGTTTTCTGGAAAGTAATTATGATGAGCAAATGTTGCATGAAAGTAATTATCCTTTGCATTTAAAAAGAAGAATAAGTAGTGGAAAGGGGCATTTATCCAATAAACAAGCGCTTGAACTTTTCCTCAATCATAAACCAGATTTTATGTCGCATCTAATATTATCTCATCTTTCAAAAAATAACAACCGTCCTGATTTGGCAAAATCACTATTTGATCCTCACGCATAAAAAAATAAGATTATTGTAGCTTCCAGAGAACAGGAATCAGCCTTATATTTTATTAAAAAAGAAACGTCTGTAAAAACTAATAATCGAAAAGCTACTCTGCTTAACTCAGGTAAACAAATGAGCATGTTTGATGAAACTACTTGATATCCCTTTACTGAATCGATTTAAACCAATTAGCTAACTATCTAAAATTGCCATCCTTTTAGTTGCGAAATATTTATACCCTTCTACCCAAATTACCCCAGCAAATGCAACCGCAAGACAAAAGAGTAAATCTGAAAAAGTAAGTTCTGCAAATTGAAAAATATTACGAACCGGATGCATGAAAACAGAGAAAAAAAGTACGAGAAGTGAAACAAATAACACTATCGGGATCAATCTGTTTTTATACCTGATGGTAGTTAGAATTGAATAATGAAATGAACGGTTCACCAAAGTCAGAAATAAATTACTGAATATCAGTGTTGAATAAATAACAGTACGTACTTCTGATTCGTTGTGATTATTCAGCATAAAATAATAACCTAACCCCAGGCAAGCCAAAGTAATTACCAAACCCTGAACAATACTCAATGACAATTCATTGATTGAAAAAAAACTGGTAGTCATTTTTCTTGGGGACTTGCGCATGGAATCAGCTTCGATGGGTTCATTTTCAAAAATGATGGAACAAGTGGGCCCCATAATCAATTCAAGAAAAATCACATGAATCGGAGAAAAGAAGTTTGTAAACTTCCAGAATAAAAGAAGTGGAACTGTTACAATGAGAATAATTGGAATATGAATAGAAATAATGTATTGAATTGCCTTCTTTAAATTTTCATAAATGCGTCTTCCCAATGCAACAGCTTCCACCATGTGTGATAAATCATCATCCATTAAAATAAGTGATGCAGCTTTTTTTGCCAGTTCACTACCACGCATTCCCATTGCAATTCCGATATGAGCTGCTTTCAATGCCGGACCATCATTCACTCCATCACCGGTCATAGCCACAACTTCACCGTTTGCTTTCAATGCTTCAATCACTTTTAATTTAGCATCAGGAAACATACGGGCATAAATGTTTACCCCTTTTACTTTATCTCTCAATTGCAAATCATCCATTTTCATTACTGCATCACCCGTTAGAACCACTGAACTGTTTTTGAAATTAATCTGATTAGCAATTGCAATCGCAGTATCGGCATAATCACCGGTAATCATTTTTACCTGAATTCCTGCATCATAAAACTGATTCAAAATGGTTTTCATATTTTCCTTTGGCGGATCATAAAATGCAATGAGTCCTATAATCTCAAACTCAAACTCAAATTGAGTAGCAGGTAAATTATTTACATCATGATTTGAACGGGCAACCGCAAGTACACGAAAGCCCTTTGAAGCGAATGCAACGTTTTGCTTTTGAATTTCAGTTTTTTGTTCAACTGACAATTTACATTGACTAAGCACTCCTTCCACACTTCCCTTTACAGCGATGATATTTCTTGTTTTATTATCACTGAATACATGCGTCATGATGGGAGGCTTGCCACCAAGCGGATACTCATGCATGAGAGTATAGTTAGGGCGCATATCAGAATCTACCACATCACCATAAACCCTGTGAATCGATTTCTCCATATTATCAAATGGCTCACTCTCTGACGACCACATGGCATATTCAAGCACCGGATTAAAATTGAATGGATCCTTAGTATAATCGTAAATTTTATTTGCTCCAAAATCATAAACAGCCGAAAGTGTCATAGCACTTTCTGTTAAGGTTCCGGTTTTATCCACACATATTACAGTTGCAGCACCTAAGGTTTCCACTGTATGCGGGCTTCGTGCAATTACCTTCTTCTTATATAAATGATAAGCACCCAAAGCCATAAATGTGCTAAATGCAACAGGAATTTCTTCAGGCAAAACTGACATGGCTAATGTTAATCCGTGCAGCAACGCATCCAGAATATTTTTTGATAAATAATAATTGATACCCCAAACAATCAAAAATGCTATAACACCGGCACCTACCATTGATCTTACAAATCTTTTAATCTGTTGCTGCAATGGAGTTACTGTTGTTTCAATATCCTGTAACGACTGACCAATCTTACCCAATGATGTTTGTTTGCCAATGGCATTCACTTCAGCTATACACGAGCCAGTCATTATCATTGTGCCACTAAAAAGTTTGTTATTAGGTTCAGTTGATTCTTTTGTAACAGCTAACGATTCACCTGTTAAAATACTTTCATTAACAGTAAAATCGTGCGCTTCCAAAACAACTGCATCTGCCGGAACAATACTCCCATCTTCCACAACAATTAAATCATGCATCACAATTTCTTCGGATGCTATTTCTAAAGTTGATCCGTTACGAATAACTCTTGCACGAGGGCTTGAAAGCCTTTTCAATGCGTCTACAGCACTTCGACTTTTATTTTCCTGGTAGAGCGAAATACTTGAAACAAAACTCAGGGCCACAATCATAATGACGCCTTCGCTAAACTCGCCAAGAATAAAATAAATGATGGCAGCACAAACAAGAATGATAAAAAGCGGTTCAAGTACAATTTCCCTTATTACTTGCAGTAACCTGCCTTCATTTTTCGATTCAAAACTATTAGTACCAAATTCTTGACGATTCTTAATAACTTCTGAATCACTTAGCCCAACCTTATTTGCTACTGACATTTCCTCGTGTATTTTATCTGGTCAATTACCTTTTAATACAAACCAGCTTAGCATAATTGCTGTAATTTTAATTAACAAAAAAGCCACCATTTTAACAAAATCAAACTTTGAGTTATGAGGTATTCGTTGATAATTTTTCCTCTATTTTGAACAACCCTATTTTTCTAATAATCTGTACTTTCAATAATTTATGGTTTAGATTGATTGTGAATCGTAATTTTATGTACCATCAAAGCTGCAATATTCTTTGCGCGCGTAATGGCTTCATTTGCTTTTTCGCCACTAAAATTATCAATGATAGTCTCTTCCCAAAGCTGAAGCCATCTATCAAAATGTAGTTTAGTGAGAGGTGTTTTTTTATCCAACTCAATATGTTTAATCATCGGATTGCCATTGTAAGAACCGGAACCTAACAAAATTGAGTTCCAAAATGCATTCATAATTGGAATATGTTTTTCCCACGACAATGCAACAACTTCTTTAAAAATAAAACCGATAACAGGATCTATTAGAACTCTTTTGTAAAACAAATCTATTAGTAACTCAATATCTTTTTCGGTTTTTATGTCCTCCAATAAATTAGTAGTCATTACAGTTTTTTTTAATTTACTTCAATTAACAAAAAAGCCATAAATCAGAATATAGACAATTATATATTGCCGCCAAATTTAACCAATGTTAATCTCTGTCTTTAAAATAATTTTAGACTTAACTGAATTAGAGATTAGGCATGCAGCTTCTGATTTAAGCAGAATACGCTCCGCCTTTTCTCGATCCTTCTCATTTACTATTGTTAACACAGGTAGCAATGTAACTTCACTTATCTGATATTTCCCCTCAATACTTTCCAGTTTCCCAATAGCCTTACAATCAAAATTAACAAATTCAAGTTTTGAATTTTCGGCTATCGAAAGAAACGTTGTCATTAAACAGCTACTTATAGCTGCAACAAACAAATGCTCTGGAGACCAAATACCAGCCACACCATTTGGAAACTCCGGTGGAGTAGCCACATTAAAGTTAGTATCTAAATTAGATGAACTCAGATTGCCAATTCGTCCCCTAATCCATTTTAATTGTACATCATAATTATGCTCCATAATTTTTTGTTTCACTATTGAACAAAATTGGTGTCAAATTTGTTTTTAATAAATGATAATAATCAATAATAAATATGAGAATTATCTTATTTGAATATCCTCTAACAATATTAAACCTACTAATTACTAAAAGTGCCATCAGAAATATGATAAATATTAGCTATAAAAGTGATAAATGTCACTTTTAAGATTGCCCTTTCACCTTAGCTTCGCATTAAATAAATTATATATGGAACTTAAAGAAATTCTAAAATCAGAAAAACATACAATTGTTGACGTAAGAAAAAAAGAAGAATACCAATTAGGGCATATCAAAGAATCAATTAATATCCCTTTTGAAGAATTACCAAACCGCATAAGTGAGTTGCAAAATTTACCCAAGCCCATTGTTTTATGCTGCGAAAACGGAAGAACCAGCAGAAAAGCACATATCTACTTATCCCAAAATGGCTTAACAAACACTTATAATGGTGGCTCATGGCTTGAGCTCAATTATTTTAAAGTTTAGCTTATTCTGAGCTTCACTTTATATTTTATCAATTTTTTGATTTCGCTTTATAGTTGCGTTATGCCCAATCACCGTTTTAATCTACAATTTATTGGTCACTTCAAATGACCAAACGCATTACATTTGACATCTCATAATTGTAATAAAGCAATTACATTTCTAAAAGTTTAATATGAAATCTTTAGTTTATATAATTATCTCCATTCTACTATTTACATCTTGCAAAAGCAAACAAGAATCAACAAAAGCTTTAACAGAATCTATTTCTGAATCGGTTTATGCTTCTGGTGTAGTAAAAAGCAAAAATCAATATCAGGTATATGCTACTGTAAATGGATTGATAAAAGATATTTTAGTAACTGAAGGAGATATAATAAAGAAAGGTCAACCCATAATAGGAATCACAAATACTGCTTCTAAATTAAATGCTGAAAACGCAAAATTGGCTGCTGATTTTTCAGATCTAAATGCTAATATCGATAAATTAAACGAATTAAAATCAACTATCGACTTTGCTTATAGTAAGATGAAAAACGATTCGAATTTATTGGTTCGTCAAAATAATTTATGGACCAACAAGGTTGGAAGCCAAAATGATCTTGATCAAAGAGAACTTGCCTACAAGAATTCTAAAAGCGCCTATGAAAGCGCCTTGCTTCGTTATAATTCGTTACAAAAGCAATTGCAATTTGAAGCCCTGAAATCAAAAAAGAATTTACAGATAAGTAACACAATAGAAGAAGATTATCTTATTAAAAGTGAAACCAATGGTAAAATTTATTCTATTTTTAAAGAGCCGGGAGAAATGGTAACTGTGCAAAGTCCGGTTGCACTAATTGGAGATGCCAACGAATTTCTATTGGAATTGCAGGTTGATGAATACGATATTACTAAAATCAAAATCGGACAAAAAATACTCGTAAGTCTTGATAGTTATAAAGGTAAAACTTTTGAGGCTCGAGTTTCTAAAATTAATCCTTCAATGAATGAAAGATCAAGGTCATTTACAATCGATGCTAAATTTATCACCAAACCCCAATTGCTATTTCCTAATCTAACGGCTGAATCAAACATTGTAATTCAGAAAAAAGAAAATGCTCTTACTATTCCACGTAATTACCTTATTGACGACAATTATGTGTTGAATGAAAACAAAGAAAAAGTTAAAGTTGCTGTAGGACTAAAAGACTACCAAAAAGCAGAAATAATTAGTGGACTTAAATCAGGTGAAGTAATTTTAAAACCAACCAAATGAATTACAAACTGCTGATTGAAATTTCCAAATCACTTTTACTAGCGAGATGGAGACAAACCTTGGTGGCAGCTATCGGAGTAACATTTGGCATTGCAATGTTTATTACTCTTTTAAGTTTTATGACCGGACTCAATGATTTACTCGATGGCTTAATACTTAACAGAACCCCACATGTTAGATTATTTAATGAAATTAAACCATCAAAAAACCAGGCTATAAATTCATCTGCTGAATTTAAAAACAGTTATAATTTTATTAATTCGATTAAATCAAGTAGTAGTCGCCAACAGATCTACAATAGTGATGCGATTATGAAAGCAGTAAAAAACGACACCAGAGTATTAGGTTTTGCACCTAAAATAAATGCACAGGTCTTTTTTAATGAAGGTTCTATAGATATTACAGGAGTAGTGAATGGAATCGACATTGAATCAGAAATTAAATTGTTTTTTTTCAATGATTATGTTACAGAAGGAAATGCAATTGACATTAAAAATGTATCCAACAGCATTATTCTGGGTAAAGGTTTGGCCCAAAAACTATTGGCCAATGTGGGAGATGTTATTCAAATAACAACCCCCAAAGGCGATATCTATTCGCTAAAAGTAGTTGGGATTTTCCAATCCGGTATTATGGAATTTGATAAAACATTAAGTTATGCGTCCATAAAAAGTACGCAAAAATTAATGGGCAAGCCCAATAATTACATTACCGATATTCAAGTTAAACTAAAAGATATAAAGATGGCTCCGGCTGTTGCAAAAGAATATGCTCAACTTTTTAATATAGATGCAGAAGATATACAAACTGCAAATTCACAATTTGAAACAGGCAGCAAGGTGCGCACCATTATTTCATATGCTGTAGGAATTACGCTATTGATTGTAGCAGGTTTTGGAATCTATAACATTTTGAATATGATGATTTATGAAAAAATGGATTCTATCGCCATTTTAAAAGCAACCGGATTTTCGGGATGGGATGTAAAACGAATATTTGTTTTAATAGCATTAAGCATTGGAGTTTTTGGAGGCTTGCTTGGACTTTTGTTTGGATTTTTACTTTCATCACTAATTGATCAGATTCCTTTTAACACAGCAGCTTTACCAACCATATCAACCTACCCTATTAACTACAACCCGTTGTTTTATATAATAGCGTTTGTATTTGCATTAATAACAACCTATTTAGCAGGCTTGTTTCCTGCTCAAAAAGCAAGTAAAATTGATCCGGTTATAATTATCCGAGGAAAATAATATGAACAGGATAATTCTTGAAGCAAAAAATATCAATAAAGATTTTCACGATCCTGTTACAGTTAGGGTTTTGAGTGATGTAACATTCTCCATTAATCAAGGTGACTTTGTGGCTGTTACCGGTAAATCAGGCTGTGGTAAATCTACACTCTTATATATTTTATCCACTATGGATACTGATTATTCGGGTGAGCTATTAATTGACCAAGTGTTGATGACCAACTTAAAAGAAAAACAACTCGCCAGAGTTCGAAACGAAAAAATAGGTTTTGTATTTCAATTTCACTATTTGTTAAACGAATTTTCGGTTTTGAGAAATGTGATGTTGCCCGGTCTTAAATTGAACAAATTTTCGAGTCAGGAAGTGGAACATAGAGCCATGGAAAGATTAAGAATGCTTGGTATTGAAAAGCTTGCCAATAAAAAAGCAAATCAAATTTCGGGTGGAGAAAAACAACGCGTAGCAATAGCAAGATCCTTGATTAATGACCCTGCTATTATTATGGGTGATGAACCAACCGGTAACCTCGATAAAAAAAACAGCGAAATTGTTTTTACTATTTTTAAGCAACTTGCTGAAGAATACAAACAAACACTTTTAATTGTAACACACGACCAAAGCTTTGCACAACAAACACACCGCATCATTGAAATGGAAGATGGGAGAATTATAAGCTAATTCCCCTCTTGAGAGGGGTTAGGGGTGTGTATTTTTCGTATGGTTGGTGTTAGCGAAGCATCACCTAACCCCGCTTTCTAAAGTGCTCCTTCTTAGCAAAATATCTTTTGGCGCAAGTCTGAAGCCTGGAATTGTGCAATGGGACTTGCGCCTTGCTATCAATAAAATAACAAGTTGCTTATTATAATGTAATTACTTTTAAACAAACACACAAGTTAGCCACACTGCAAACCTACACACAAAAATTGCGCGAATGGGGGAGCAGCATTAGCTACGGGATAGGACGCCTGAAGAAGCAGTGAAATAAAAGGTACAAGCGAGGACGCTTGCACTAGCGGGGGGTGGTTAGTTCCTTTTCCTGACCTATCAGTTTATTTTATTTATTCCATTTCGCAAATCGCTTTCTAACCACCTGTTCAAAAACTGTTCAAAACTCTTTGGTTTACAATTCGTGTAAAACTGTTACTTTTGTAAACACGTAAGAATAAACAGGATGGATAATGTATTTGCATACCGATTAATGTCAGCCCGAAAAATGGCAGGCATGTCGTTGCAGGATTTGGAAGATAAGCTCAGGCAGGCAGTTACACGGCAGGCATTGCACAAGTACGAACTTGGCAAAATGAAACCCGACAGCACGCTGCTGATTGAACTGGCAAAAGCCCTCGGAGTAACAGTGGATTATTTTTATTCAGTTCCTGCTTTTGATGTGGAATTGGAAAATATCAGCTACCGTAAATATTCTTCCAAAATTTCAAAAACTGAACAGGTAGCCGTTGAAGAAAAAGCAAAAGAAAATTTCGAGCGTTATTTCGAGTTGGAAAAGTTGGTTGTAAAAGAAGAGAAAGCTGAATATTTTATTTATGATAAAATAATTGCCACCCCCGAAGATGCCGAAGATGCCGCAAAAGAATTGAGAACCAAATGGAGAATAGGTTACGACCCCATTCCTGATGTGGTAGAGATGCTGGAAGATAAAGGCTACAAGGTAATTGAGATAGATGCCCCAGCAGGTTTTGATGGTATGAAAGCGGAGGTTGCCGGAAAAAAAATTATCGTGCTGCGTAAAAGCCAGAAGCCCAATGAAGATGTAGTGCGAAAAAGATTTACTGCCTTGCACGAACTCGCCCATCATGCCTTAAAATTCTCTGATAAATTAACTGTCAAAGAGGAGGAAAATCTTTGTCATGCTTTTGCATGCGCGGTTTTATACCCGGCTGATATGGCAAAAAAAGAATTGCATAAAGACCGTTTTCATTTTTATCAGAACGAGTTGCAGCTCATCAAAGAAAGGTGGGGCATTTCATTTACTGCCTTGTTTAGCCGTGCAAAGCAATTGGGCATCATCAACGATTACGTTTATCGTAAATTCAACATCGGGTTTAAAGAGCGGGGTTATCATCTGCCCGACAAAGAGCCAGGCAGGTATTTAAGCAAAGAAAAACCATTGCGCTTGGAGCGGTTGGTTTACATAGCCTTATCAAAAGAACTTTTAACCATCAACGAAGCAGCATTTTTTCTCGGGGTATCTGCCTGGAAATTTCGTGAGCAGTTACACCGCATTGTATGAAGCTCATCATTACCGACTCCAGTGTGTTCTTCGACATCATTAAGATACAGGCATTGCCTGAATTCTTCGCTTTGGATTTTGAAATATGCACAACGGATTTTGTAAAAGGCGAAATATTAGAATCGGAACAACGTGAGCAGATTGAAATTTTTATCCGTTCTCAAAAATTAACAGTATTTACAATAAGTGAAAAAGAAATTGAAGAGATAACAAATTTTAAAACGATGCGTGTTTTCAAAACACTGGTTGATAAAACAGTGTTATGGAAAGCAAAGCAATTAAATTGTCCCTTGCTTACAGGTGATGGAAAGTTGAGAAGCGAAGCAATTGACCAGGGTGTAACAGTGCACGGAAGTTTGTGGGTGATTGAGCAGCTTGTTGAAAGCCAAATTGTTACATCAACTATAGGAATTGAATTTTTAGAAAAACTGAAACGTATTAACGACCGCTTACCATCAGAAGAAATTGAAAGAATGATTAAAAAAATAAAGGATAATAAATAAAATGAAATCATTTATAACACTAACAAAAGAAGAATGTGGAATTTATTATAAACACATTTATGATAATGCTAATGCAAAATGGAATGCAGGGAACTTACTAGCAGAAAAAAATGATTATGCCAGTGCTATTAATTCAAAAATAATTTCTATTGAAGAGCTCATAAAAACCTTAATTATTTTAGCTGACAGCAAAGGGTTCAATTTTACAAAAGTTAAAGGAATTGAAAGATTTTTTAAGAATCATCAAATAAGACATTTTCTTGCCTTCATAATTTTCGGAGTTAGCGTTTTTTCTGATGATTTATTGATTTTTCTCAGATGGTTTAATATATATCTAAGGAAAAACCCAATTCGGTTTACATTATTTTTAGATAAAAATATGATTGAAGAAAACGAAGTTCGCTCAATCAAAATATCTCCTGAATTAAAAGAAAAAGCAAAGAAATACATTGTAAAAAAATTTGATTTGATTGCACAAGAGTTTGAATGGTTCTCCAAGATGGATATTCTAAGCCAAGATTCACTTTATACTGATTTTAGCGGGAGCATTAAATCACCATTGACTATTTCTAAATCTGAATATCTGGAGGTTAATTTTAGATTGGAAAAAGTAAAAAAAATAGCAGACTATATTATTAAAGCTTATGAAGAGGAGCATGAAAGTGAGGAACTAAAAAAAGTTTCACAGGAAATTAAAACGAAAGTCTATTATAAAGATATGGAAAAAAGCTTGACCCAATTAAAAGGAAATAGAAATGTGTTTGACTTGACAAAAGAGTATTTTAATATTGATGTTCCTAATGATTTCTTCAACTGACCTCATGCCAATAATTGAAATTGCCACTCACGTAGGAGAAATAATTGTAGCACATTATATCCAAGAAGAGGTCTGGACAAGGCAAATATTACATAGATTCTTTCCACCTGATAATTTTAAATCACGGCTTGTACAAGTTATTCATGATACGATTATTGATTACGAGAAACAACACCCTATTAAAGAGAGTGATGACAAATTTCCTTTTTACTATTCGCCAGAGATATTAGAAAAATTAACAAAACATATTTTATTTAAAACGAAGCAATCAACAAGTATAACCCAAAGTTTTACTAATAATTCACAATACGAAACCCCTACTAAAGAAGAATTATTAGACTTCTTCGAGTTATTTACTGCAAAAGTCAAGAATGATAGAAAACTAATCAAATTAGACATTGATGAGAATTATAAAACCGAAATATTTGAAATTTCTAGTGCAATTGCCCACATAAAAAAAGAGATTGAGGGAATCTCAGAACAAATAACACAATTAAGCTCCATCATTCTCAAAGATGATTCAAATACAATTGATGACCTAAAAGTGCTACTGTTAAACAATTACAATAATCAACTAGATATCATTCAAGATTCAATAAATAGATTTAATCCAAAATCAGCTCTTGATAATGTTATCAAATTTGAAGAACAAATTAATAATGAGGGAAGAATAACCAACCGAATTAAAGCTAAAATTTCCTTTCTTAAATATAAGTGTTTTATTGAAATAGGTAGTTTTAATTTGGCATTGAAAAACATCCAACAAGCAAATCAATTAGACCAAGAGAATTTTCTTTATAAAGAAAAATATTGTAGGACAGAATTCAATTTTGGCAATAGGGATAACTCATTTGTATTAAGCGAAGAACTTTTGAAAGTTGATCCATTGAATAGTACTGCCAACGCAGTCAAGTTAGTCCAGAACTTTCCTGATTCAATAATTGAAAATATACCAGATAATTTTAAAGAGGATAGAAATTTCAAATTACTCCTTACCAACGAATTTATAATTCATAACAAGCATGAAGAACTTTATAGATTATTTCAAAGTGAGTTAGCAACAAGAGATTTCAATGAAGCACTAACTAATGAGAACCATGCTTTTTTTGGAACAATATCCACAATTTTTCTAAACAGAGCATTAACTAAAACATTGAACATTTCATTTGAACTACTAAACCCAAATTTATCAAAAGACGAAGATCTCAAAAAGGCTAATTTCTTACTGGAGAAATACGCGGAATTTTTTGAGCGGACTGAAAAGTACAAATACATTATTCACCACCTGTACTGTCTTCACTATTCAAGATATCTTCTAACAGGAAAATCCAATCATGTTCATGAGATGCTCAAATCTTATCATTTATTAGGCGAAGAGAAAAAAGGTATGGATATTTCATCTCTTGTTTGTTGTTTGGCTCAAGTCGGAGAGGCTAAATCTGCAATTCAACTCATGGAACAGTTTGAGATCGGGAAAGGTCTCAATCTGCTTACACTTTTGTCAAGCCTTTATTTATTTGTTGGAGAAAAAAATAAAGCCATGGAATTAAGTAAAAGATTCATGGAAGAAGTATCTGTTATTGAGGAAGGCAATCTTGGTTTTGTAATTCAGCATTTATTTAATTTTTGCGATTCCGATACTGAAAGAGAAAATGTCTTTAAATCTCTTCAATTTAAAGATAAATTTAAAAGTGAGGTTGTCGAAACAATATTAGAAAGCTATTCGAATGTAAAAAATGAAAGAAAAAACCGAGAGTTATTTGCAAACAAACTCTATAATATTTATTGCGAAGCCGAAACAATTTCTCCAGTATATGCAGAAAAAATTGCTATTTATCTTTCAATTTGTGAACACTTTAACGAGGCTAACGAAGTTTTAAAAGGTATTATTAGTTTTCAAAGGGAATCACAAAACCTGAAACTTTTTATTATAAACCTTTACCGTTTAAAAACTGAAAATGTTGAATTACTTCGTTATTTAAAAAATTGGCGCGAGCATTTCAATATTGATTTTGAATTGCTAGAAAGAGAGGTCAGTTTGTTGTTAGCAATTCCAGACTGGGTTGAAGTTGAGAAAGTCACATTATATGCTTTGCAATTTCAACCGAAAAATTTATTTATTTCACTTCATTATATTCTCTCATTGGCGAAGCAGAAGAAAAAAATTGAAGCCAAGCAAGCATTGACTCCTCTTTTAAAAGAAAACATTCCGACCCAGTTAATTTACGAATATGCTCGTATTGCTAATGAAATAGAAGAACCTGAATTGGCAATTGAATTATTGTATTCTCCAGCAAATGACAAGGAGAATAAAATTGCAAGGGAAACATTCTTTAAAAATTATGCACTTTTAAGCGAAGCACTTAAAAAAGATGAGCTCTTATTAGCTAATGAAGGGACATGGGGTGTTTTTGAAGTTGATGGTTCCATTGTGACTCATCAGATAATTGAGAACAATCCCATTGGTAAACTATTTTTTAATAAACCAAAAGGAGCAATAGAACAGCATTTAATACCATTTACAGAAAAAAAACAATCTATTAAATTGGTTAAAATAATGGACAAGTATGAAGCTCTCTTTGGTGAAATCAGTGAAGAAGTTTTTTCCGGCAATTCTACAGGAATGAACATTCATTCCATCCACTTTGAATCGCCTAAACAATTTGAATCACTTGTAAAGGAAATGGTTGGCGCGCAAGGAACAAAATTTAAATTGTTCTCTGATGATGTAATTGACAAGTTCAGGAATTCAGAAACTCCATTTTCGGCTTTAGTAAGACAAGTATTCAACGATAAGCCTATCGATGCCTACCATTATTGTATATCTAATACATTTAGGGTTTTACCCAAATTCGTTTTCAAAAATTTTAAACTTAATCAATCTTTGACCTTTGTAATCGATTATACTTCATTATTACTTTTTGCGTCCTTAACTTATGATCTTAAAATATCATTTGATAAGAAGTTTCTCATTTCCAGTTTTGTAATTGAACATATTGAACAGGAACTTTATGAGGTTGAACATTCCCCTGCCCCAGAATTAAGTTTAAATATCACTTTAGAAAATGTCAGACCTCAATTTTATCATAAAGATTATAAGACCAATAGAATTAAATTTTTTAAACGTCTTTTAATTTGGATAAATACAAATTGTGAGACCCGAATTGTCCCAGAAAAGCTTGATATTGTTCGTCAATTAGATGAAAAGGAATCGTTACATGAACCGTATTTTAAATACATAATTGATACCGCTCACTTAGCTAACACGGAAAACGCGGTGCTCATTTCTGATGATAGTATGTTTATGAAGTTACTTTATCCATCTGGTCATTTAATAAATTCAGAAGCATTTATTAGTCACAAATTTCCTGATCATTATAGAGAAATAATAATTCCATTTTTATTGGATAAAAATTATCTTGGAATTACTATATACGGAGAAAATCTTAAAACGGAATTTGATAAATCCTATGGGCTTGAGCACAGCTCTTATCTAAAATGTTTACAAAATTTGAATCCACTTATCAGCACATCGCAGTTTGGATGGCAAGGGGTATTAGATTTTATAAAGTTCATTTACTTAAAACCATTATTGCCAGAACATAAAAGCCGCATAGTACAGCAAGTACTTTCTGCCTGGCTTATTGGTATAAATGATCAAGCTCTTTCCAAAATATATGATATTATCAAAACTTACATTTCATTTAGTTTTAGGCTGCTTCCTCAATATCTGGAAGCAGTTCATCGGGATTTTGAGGATGCAATTGCGGTTACACGAAAGGAGAATTAAATAATTTGTTGTATAAACAGAAATTCAATGCAAAGAATGTTCACTCAATATGAAGATGATGACTGCTTAGAAATAAAGCTGGATGGAATTTTATTTTTTCTTGCTAACGAAGAAATAGGCAATGAGAATTTAAAACCGGATTTTGGTTTCAGAATAAAGGATATTTGTGAGTGGTTTAATATTGATATTAATGATGGTGATGATAGAGTGATACAAGCTAAATTATTAACCGATGGTTTTATTAAAGCACCTGTTGCCTCTCAACCTAACATGATAAGAATTACAGACAAGGGTTTAGACTTTACTAATGAGAAAGGATATGCAGGTTTGTCTATAGAACAAGATGAAAGAAATTATAAGGAATTTTTAGAGCAAAGAGTTCAATTTTCTACGATACGTACAAATAAGTGGGTTATTATGAGTGTTATTATCAGTATTGTTGCACTTATAGTTGCAGTGATAAAATAAATCCCCCTCTAAGCGTAGGGTTTTATACGCTTTCACTACCCACTAATCTCAGTATAAAATGTTCCTAAGGTAGTGTCCCTCAAAGTGTGTAAGTAGAAAAGTTATTCTGAAAATTTTTTTGACCTCCTTTAAAAAGGTCATAAAAAAAATTTTCGGAAATA